>JAZRID010000206.1:0-3908 GCA_045645125.1 Oscillospiraceae bacterium
CTCTCAAAAGGACCACAGCCGTAGTAAGCAAAGGTATCGCTGTGTGCAGGCAAGGTAAACTCATAGCCGAAGCGTGGGAGCCAAATGGCATCCTCTCGGACGGTAGCATCCATCTGATAGGCAATCTTGCCCTGCGTGGAAACCGTTATCCGCGAGGTGTAACGAATTACTGGTACACGGGACACGCCTGCCAATGCACCTTGGACGACAATGGTATTGTCCTCTACCCGACAATCATAGACCTTGGTAAAACTCTTATCTAGATTTTCGCCCTGCCACACATCCAGTTGCATCCAACGACTACAAATATTGCGGTCATTGTCTGTAGGTGCGCGGAATGCCGAGAGAATTGGACGCGCCGCCAGCTGTTCCTCGCCGTCCACCACGACACTCTCCCACACACCGTAGTGCTTGGAGAATACATAGCGGAACCCATCGCCCTCGGCAATCACATAGTCACCCTCCTCGCAGAGCGACAACTGTTCACAAGGTTCTTCCTGTGCCGTCACGACAGTCAGTTCGTGTTGCGTGTGCGCCAACACCGCACCTCTGTGGTCGAACAGCTCACAGTTGAGGTATGCACCGTAGCGACACGCGACAGGTACATAATCAATGGTTACTGCCGTATCGGTATGCGGTGCAACAGACAGCGTTACCGTGTGTTCCCCTGTAGAAACACCGTCCACTTCTACCCAATAGCGGAACTGATACTCATTCAAATTGGTAAAATCAAAGCGATTGTACACGGTCAGCGTGTTCCCTTGCAGGGTGGTGCGTATGGGCTGATAGGCCGCTTTCACTTCCATCGAACCTGCTTTCTGGCTACGGTCGGCAAACACCATACCGTCACAGCAGAAGTTTTTGTCATGGGTCAATTCCCCTGCAAAATCTCCGCCGTATTTTTCTACGCCGTCCACGGTCACGACATGGTCGGCCCACTCCCAGATACAACCGCCAATCAGCTTGGGATATTTGTCGAACAGCTCGTTATAATCCCAGACATCACCTGGGCCATTGCCCATTGCGTGGGCATACTCGCATAAAAAGACAGGCATATTGATATCGTCCTGTGTGGCAAAACGCTCCAAGTTGGAAAGCGAGGTATACATCCGCGAATAGATATCGGCATTATGGAACTGCCCCTTGCGCGAGGCATCCTCCACATGGAGCAAGCGGGACGCATCGCGTTTCTTTGTCCAACGAACCATCTCCACATGATTACAGCCGTGTCCACTCTCGTTGCCCGTGGAATACATGATGACGCTGGTGTGGTTTTTATATAGTTCCACCATGCGTTGCATCCGTTCTACAAACTCGCGTTTCCACTCCGCCATCGTACAAGGCCATGCGTTTGCATCCACATCGTAGCCATACTGCACATTAGGCAGACGGCGCACAAATCCATGTGTTTCGATATCGGTTTCGAGAATGACATACAGGCCCAGTTCGTCGCACATCTGCACAAATTTCGGTGTAGGCGGATAGTGTGAGGTACGCACACAGTTGATATTCAACTCTTTCATCAGGAGTAAATCGTGGCGCAGTTCCTCGTCGCTCTGGCACCAACCGCGCAGTTTACTGGTATCGTGGTGGTTGACACCGTGGAGTTTGACACTCACACCATTGATGAGCAATTCATACTGTTCGGAAATGGCGATACTACGCAGACCTGCCTGTAGGGTAATCACTTCTCCCCCACGCTGTAATTCCACGGTATACAGGAACGGTTTCTCTGCATTCCAGAGAATTGGATGTTCTGGGGTGTAGGAGAAGTTGTCGGTCATATCGCTCTCGCACAGGACGGTATCTCCCGCCTTGATACGCACCGTTGCACTTCCGTCCAAAGCAATGGTAATACTGGTATCGTTCGGGATGAGTTCCACATCTCCGATATGTCCCTCAGGGCGTTGGAGCAAGTAGCAGTCGCGGAAAATACCGTTATAGCGGAAGAAATCCTGGTCCTCCAGATAACTGCCACAGCACCACTTTAGCACCTTGACACGGATGGTATTCGTTCCCTCGTGTGCATAGGCAGTGATATCAAATTCCGCCTGTAGGTGGCTTCCCTGTGTGAAGCCGACATACTGCCCATTGACGGACACAAACGCGCAGGAAGATACCCCCTCCAACACGAAGTACAGTTTTCCCCACTTCTTTTCAATGGTAAACTCGCGCTCATAGACACCACAGGGGTTGTCGTCTGGCACATACGGTGGGTCGACGGGATAGGGGTAGTTGATATTGGTATAGTTGGGATTCTCATAGCCATGCAACTGCCAACAAGACGGCACAGGGATGGTGTCCCATGCCTCGATGTTCTCAGGTACATCAATATCCCGTGCAAAAAACGCAAATTTCCACGCACCGTTTAACAGTTGATACTCGGAAATACCAGTTGGGATATAGTAACTACGACTGGCACAGCGGTTTTCACTGGTCACGCGTGGATTCTCATATACTCTCATCGTGCTTCTTCTCCTCCTTATCTTGTGTGAGAACGCCACAATATCTACTGTTTATTTTATACACTTCCCCCAAGAAAGCAAGAAGAATCGACAATTTTGTTGCTATTTCGGCGTAATGTGATGAAATATTGGTATTTTTACCCTATTTGTTCGCGAAAAAGCAAAAAACAAGCTGGAAAAAATATTGCGCGCAGAAATATGTTGTGCTAAAATTGAGCAGTCGCAGAAGATAGGAGGTATTTTGCCATGGAGAAATACTGTGATTTGCATACACACTCTACCTTTTCCGATGGTACTTGTACACCAGCACAGATTGTCGATATGGCGATGCAGATTGGTTTGTGCGCGGTCGCGCTCTGTGACCACAATACGATTGCAGGACTGCCCGATTTTTTTACCGCCGCACAGGGCAAGCCCATAGAAGCGATTGGCGGTGTCGAATTATCGACCGAACACCACGGCAAAACCCTGCATATTGTCGGCCTTTGCCTGCAACCCTCACACTATGCTGGCATTACCGCCCTCATGGAGCGCGCCAACCGCGACAAAGAGGAGAGCAACCGAGAGCTGGTCGAGAACTTGCAGAGAGCAGGTTATTATCTGGTATACGAAGAAATTTGCGCGAACTATGCAGGCGGACAAATCAACCGCGCCCATATTGCGGCAGCACTGACGGACAAAGGCTACACTCCCTCCATTGAGGACGCATTTCGTACCCTGCTGTCGAAAAAAAGTGGCTATTACCACGAACCGCGCAGAATCACGGCACTGGATGCCATCGCCTATCTCAAATCCATTGGAGCTGTTGCTATCCTCGCTCACCCATTTCTGGATTTGAACGAGGAGGAACTGGTAGCGTTCCTGCCCTCTGCAAAAGAGGCTGGACTGGACGGCATGGAAACCCTTTATTCAAAATTTAATGCCCATCAACGTACGGTGGCCACAGAGATTGCGAACCAATTCGGTCTGCTCCCCAGTGGTGGCAGTGACTATCATGGAGAACATAAGCCAGATATCCATCTGGGACGGGGACGCGGGGATTTGTTTGTCCCCGAATCCTTTCTCACCGCTATCAAGCAAAGACAATTTTTTCATAATGGATAAGAAACAAACGATTTTGTGCTATACTAATACTGTAACTCTATCAAGATTGCATGACAAAAAAGGAGTGGAGCTATGATAGAAGAATTGCAACGAGCCAATTTGTGGAAACGAATCTCTGCGGCACTGTTTGATGTCATTCTGTTGGGTATCGTAATCGTCGGTGTGGCATATCTCCTCTCCGCCATCACTGGCTATGATACACACAGCCAAACCGTGGCGGATGCCTATGCCCAATACGAACAACAATACGGTGTAACCTTTGCGCTGTCACAGGAAGAATTTGACGCACTCAGTGCGGAACAGCGGTCGCGCTACGATACCGCCTACCAAGCTTTGTGC
>JAZRID010000207.1:0-1549 GCA_045645125.1 Oscillospiraceae bacterium
TCGATGCCGCAAAAACGGCCTCTGCATCTTTTTCCTGTGCAATCTCGTCCAAGGCAATGACCTGCGGTGTCATGGCTCTGAGTAACATCGGCACGGCCAGATTCTTGGGACAGGCATCCATCACATCCGTATGACTGCCAACCGCAAGCTGTGCCACGCCCCGATGCATCGCGGCAATCTCTCCTCGCTCGTCCACCAAGGAGATACGACACGGCCCATTCAACTCTGTTCCGTCACTCAACAGGCGCACCAAATCGCGCAGAAATGTCGTTTTTCCACCACCGGGCGGTGAAACAATCAGCGTACTGACTGGTTTTCCGTCCACTAAAAGCTGTGATAACAGCGGTCGGGCGATATCTTCGCGCTCTCTAGGGATACGAATGGCGAGGGACGAGATATCGCGGATGGCTTCGCTTCTCTCTCCGACCGATACCACCGTTCCACAGATGCCCACGCGGTACCCTCCCTGTGCGGTGACAAATCCCATACGAATGGTTTCCTCCGCTGTATAGCGAGAAAATTCTGTTGCTCTATCCAAAACCTGCTCCAAATCCTCCCCAATCACGCGTGTCTGTGGCAACGGTATTTCCCCCTCTGGCAATGTCAGGTGAATCTCTCGCCCGACGCGCAGACGAATTTCCTCCACACACGCCATCCGTTCTTGCGAAATATCAAGTGCTGAAATCCGCAAGCGACTTGGTAACAGCTGACAAGCTTCGCTATATTTCTCTGCTCCTTTCAAATCTCGCATCCTCTCCCCCCTTTTCTCTCATTGTATGAAAAAACAGAAAAAGATATGCCGAAATTCAAAAAGATGCGCCGTGGGTACGACGCATCTTCTCACTTCATCGACGGCAGGTGCAGTAGTGTTTCGCATCCTCGTAGTCGTCGGGGTCATCCAAATCATTGGGTGGGAAGAACTCATCGACTGGGAAGGCAATTTTCTGGAACAGGTCGCATGGGTCGCTTCCGCCACCGCCACAGCATTCTTTCTCCGGCATACAGTAGTCGATAACAGGAATGAGCAACTGACTGTCGCGCTCCAAGCGCACCACGGAGAACTGCCCCAGTGTTACCAACACTCTGCGACTTTCTTCCCCGATACTCAAATTGCTCTCGAAGCACTGGCGGATACTGTCGGGGATTTCACAGATGTCGCAGTCACAACTGCGCCCTGCACAACGCTCCACCAACTTGGCATCCAAAACAATCGGGTCTACTGCGGTGACGACAGCAATCGGCATATTGCTTCGCTCAATCAACTGGCGGTCCAGTCCATCGACACGCACCTGGGAAGAAAATACTTTCGCACTGCCCTCACTGCCAAACAAAATCACACGCTTATCGAACACACAGAGGCCTTCGATTTCCACGGGGCGTGGGCAGGAGCAATAGGCGTTGAGTGTCACACGGTAGAAATAACGCATATCAATCGTATAATAGCCACGATTAAATGCCACAGGCTCTACATCGATATAGGTGTAAAGCAACTCCGCTTTACCACCTTTGACCGTCTGGGCACGGTTCAAAATCTCTTGACTGGATGCAC
>JAZRID010000208.1:0-2607 GCA_045645125.1 Oscillospiraceae bacterium
GCGAAGGCATTGAGCCGGTCAGCTTCTGGTACAATCCCAACATTCATCCCTATCAGGAATACAAGGAACGACGTGATACGCTGAAGGACTATGCATCTTCCATCGGTATGGAACTTCTGGTCCGCGAGGATTATGGTTTAAGGAATTTTGTCCGAGCTGTAGTGTCCGATATTGATCGCCGCTGCCGGTACTGCTACACCACACGCATGGAGGAAACCGCACGGTACGCCGCCGAACATGGGTTCACCCACTTCTCTACTACACTATTAGTCAGTCCGTATCAGGACCACGAGGGTATCTGCCGTACCGCCAACGCACTGGCGGAACAGTACGGGGTTTCGTTCCTGTACCGTGATTTCCGCGTGGGGTTCCGTGAGGGACAGGCCAAAGCGCGGGAACATGGCCTCTATATGCAGAAATACTGTGGCTGTGTCTTCTCCGAGGAGGACCGCTATGCCAAACAAATACAGCGTGACAAGGAGAGAACGGTATGAGTCTATACTATGTTATCATTGCCCTGATGGGGTATCTGTTTGGATGTTCCAATCTGGCATTCTTTCTGGGCAAAGCCAGAGGATTTGATATCCGTGCCAAAGGGTCACGCAATGCAGGTGCCAGTAATGCCACGGTGACGATGGGATGGAAAGTCGGCGTTCTCGTCGCACTGCACGATGTACTCAAAGCGTTTGCCGCCGCGTTTCTCGCCACACTGCTGTTCCCTGCCGTCCCTGCCGCCGCCGCGGTCGCTGGTGTCGCCGCCGTGCTGGGACACATCTTTCCCTTCTATCTGCACTTCCACGGGGGCAAGGGCTTTGCCTCGTTCCTCGGTATGACCTTGGCAATTGACTGGCGGTTTTTCTTGGTGATTCTACTGATTGCGCTGTGTGTCACCTTGCTGACCGACTATATTGCACTCGCGACACTGACCACAGTTGTGGCGTTCCCTGTGTACCTGTTCCTGTGCCACTGCGGTGTCTTGATGATAGCGGTGGTGTGTGTCGCGTCCGTCGTGATGTGCTTGAAACATCTGGTAAATATTAAGCGGATTATCCAAGGCGAAGAAATTGGCCTACGGCGCACGATAAGTAAAAAGGACAGGATTTCCCCTTGACGAAATCCGACAACTTTGCATAGAAAGAAGGAATTCTTATTTTATATGATGTTATCATCATTGGTGCTGGCGTGTCTGGCACTGCGATTGCCAGAGAACTGGCGAAGTTTACAGCGAATATCTGCGTGGTAGAACGGTTTGACGATGTGTGCTGTGGCACAAGCAAGGCGAACAGTGCCATCGTCCACGCAGGATATGATGCCAAACCTGGTACCCTGATGGCACGGCTGGATGTGGAGGGGAGCTACCTGATTCCCCAACTCGCCCGTGACCTCGACTTCCCGTATATCAACAACGGCTCTCTGGTGCTGTGTATGCATGAGGAGGATTTGCCTGCCCTGCACAACCTGTACCAGCGCGGCCGTACGAACGGCGTGTCGGCTCTGCGGTTGCTGACGCGAGAGGAAGTGTTGGCACTGGAACCGAATGTACAGGAAAGTGTCGTCGCAGGAATGCAGGCGGCAACAGGCGGTATTGTGTGTCCATTTGGCATGAATATTGCGTTTGCGGAAAATGCCGCCGAGAATGGCGTAACATTTCGCTTCAATACCTGTGTGACAGGGTTTACACGCACGAGGGATGGTTGGGATGTCCAGACAACAGCAGGCACCCTGTCCACGCGGATGGTTGTCAATGCCGCTGGTGTCTATGCGGACGAACTGCACAATGCGGTGAGTACACGGAAGTTGCACATTACCCCACGCCGAGGCGACTACTATCTGTTGGACCGCACGACAGGCGGATATGTCCACCACACCTTGTTCCAGCTCCCCAGTAAGTACGGCAAGGGCGTTCTGGTCGCGCCGACCGTCCACGGCAATACCATCGTCGGACCGACCGCCATTGATATTGACGACCGCGACGGTGTGAATACCACGGCGGAGGGTCTGGCGGATGTCATGCGGAAAGCGAGCATTATTGTGAAAGATGCCCCCCTGCGCCAAGTGATTACCTCATTTGCAGGACTGCGTGCCCATGAGGACGGCCACGAATTTATCATTGGCGAGGCGGAGGGCGCACCCAACTTTATTGACTGCGCTGGCATCGAGTCACCTGGTCTGTCGTCCTCCCCTGCCATCGGGAAAATGGTGGCAGAGATTGTACGGGACAAACTGCTGTTGCCCAGAAAGGCGCACTACAAAGCGACCCGTACCGGGATTCTGAACCCTGCAACGCTGTCGTTCCCAGAGCGTCAAGAGCTGATTCGCCAGAATCCTGCGTATGGCAATATCGTCTGTCGCTGTGAGGGTATCAGCGAGGGAGAAATTCTCGATGCCATCCACCGCCCCCTCGGCGCACGCAGTCTGGACGGCGTCAAGCGCCGTGTCAGAGCAGGCATGGGACGATGCCAGGGCGGTTTCTGCGCCCCCCGCGTGATGGAGATCCTCTCCCGCGAACTGAATATTCCCATGGACGAAATTACCAAGAGCGGCGGCGCATCCAAGCTGATCGTCGGCGTAAATAAAGACAGCATGGAAGGAGGCGCAGGCAATGGA
>JAZRID010000209.1:0-2567 GCA_045645125.1 Oscillospiraceae bacterium
CATGGCTACGATCCGACTTGCACCGCCGGGGCCGTCTATCGCAACGGCAAAAATTTTCTCACACATAACCGCGTTCTCCTTTTTTCTTTCCTATCAATAGCCTGCCATCGCTGCAGAGATACCTGCCAGATGGCCTGTCGACCAAGCAATTTGCAAATTAAATCCGCCTGTATAGGCATCGACATCCAGCACCTCACCTGCGAAGTACAAGCCCGACACCAGTTTAGACTCCATCGTAGAGGGGTTGACCTCTTTGACGCAGACACCGCCCGAAGTGATGATAGCCTCTTTGACAGGGCGGGGCTGTGTAATCTCCACAGGCAGGGACTTTAACAGCGTGAGGATGGTTCTCCGCTGTTCACGCGTGATGTCGTGCATCTTGGTGTGGGGGGCGATACCTGTCAACTCTACAAACGGCTCGATGAGCTTACGCGGTAGGAGTTCCCCCAGCGCATTGACGAAATCGCTGTTGGAATGTTTCGCAAAGTCGGAGAGCAACCGCTTGTCGAGCATCTGCTCATCCAAGGCAGGCTTCAAGTCAATCTCCAGACGGTACACCGCCTCCCCGAATTTTCGCATATGCGAGGATGCGGAGAGAATGAGGGGACCGCTGACCCCGAAGTGGGTGAACAACATCTCCCCGAAGTCGTCGTAAATCTTTTTGTTGTTTTCAAAGACACGCAGACCGACATTGCGGAGGCTCAAGCCCTGTAGCTTCTGGCAGAGGTCGCCCTTGGCACACAGGGGGACGAGGGAGCCCCTCGGCTCGATAATCTTGTGTCCCACGCTCTCCGCCAGTGTGTAGCCGTCGCCCGTGGAACCTGTCAGCGGATAGCTGACACCGCCTGTCGCAATGATAACGCGCTGTGCTTCATAGGCACTGCGCTCGCCCTGTACACCGCCGAGGACACCGTCCTCCATGAGCAGGGTACGCGCGCGGTCGCGTACGACACGGATACCGAGCTGTTTCATGTACTTCTCCAGCGCACCGCTGATATCAAATGCCCTATCGGACACAGGAAAGACGCGGTTGCCACGCTCGGTTTTCAGGGGCACCCCCTGCGTTTCAAAAAATGCTATGACATCCGCGGTATCGTAGCCAGAGAACGCACTGTAAAGGAATCTCCCATTACAGGGTACATTCTGTAACAACACCTCGGTGGTGCAGTTGTTGGTGACATTACAACGGCCTTTGCCTGTGATATTCAACTTCTTCCCCAGACGCTCGTTGGGTTCCAAGAGAACCACCTGCGCCCCATACTCCGCCGCCGCAATGGCGGCCATCATCCCAGCAGGGCCACCGCCAATGACAACAATATCAGATTTCATCGCCTTGTCCAAAGACACCGTACTCCTCCCATATACTCTCCAGACGATTAAAAGTCTGGGCAATATCTGCATTTTTTCTATGGCCTGCCGCAACAATGAGTGCATTGAGCAAACTGAACGGCGCAACCAGAGAATCTACAAAAGAAATCATATCGCTTCGTGCCAAGAGAACCGCCGAAGCCAACGGATAGAGGGGCGATACATCGCTGTCGGTGATAGCCACCACATCCGCGCCCCTGTCGTAGGCGAACTGCACGCCCTTGACGGTGGACTGGGAGTAGCGCGGAAAGCTGATGCCAACCAGAACATCCCCAGGACCAATCCGCAACATACTCTCTAAAATTTCACCAGCACTGTTGCTCGTCACGAGGGTCACATTCTCAAAAATGAGATGCAGGTAAAAGTTGAGATAGCCTGCCAAAAAGGAACTGGAGCGCACCCCCAAAATGTAGATATGACGCGCGGCCACCAACTTATCGACCACTCTTTCAAAGGCGGTACGGTCGATTTCCTCAATCGCCACACGGATTTTATCCATATCCGTCTGCAAAACAGAAGTCACCACATCTGTCCCAAAAAAGGCATCGGAGGCCTCAATCCGCTGAATGGAGGTCAGGCGCGAATGTACGATTTCCTGTAATGCCTTCTGCATGGCAGGATAGCCGTCATAGCCCAGCGCAAACGCAAAGCGTACCACGGTGGATTCGCTCATGTTCACGGCCTTTCCCAGTTTGCCTGCCGTGATAAAGGCGGCCTTGTCGTAGTTCGAGAGGATATAGTCCGCAATGCGCCTCTGTCCTTTGGAAAACTCCCCCATCTTGTCTTGAATCTTATGTAAAACATCCTTGCTCATCGTACTTCGCCGTCCTCTGTTTCTTAGATTCCTAGCCAAATATAATAGCAAAGGATGGGGCAATGTACAAGAGAAAATGCAGGAAAACTTGTTATTTTTTGTTGCTTTTTGTGCGTGTGGTGTCTGTCCCCTGTTTCTGCAACAGGGCGACTTCCTCGGCGGTCAGCGCGCGCCACTTGCCCAAGGCAAGCTCTCCCAAGAGAACACCGCCCTCGCGTACCCGCTGTAAACGCAGGACTTTCAACCCGACCAGGGCGCACATACGGCGGATTTGGCGGTTTAAGCCCTGATGGATGGTGACGGAGAGTGTCCACTCCCCTGCGGTTTTCCGCAGGACGCGCACCTTGGCAGGGGCAATGGGCGTGCCGTCCTCCAACTGCGTCAG
>JAZRID010000210.1:0-1722 GCA_045645125.1 Oscillospiraceae bacterium
CCAATGCTCCTTGAACGGAGCTACGGCATCTGTGGACATACGGAGTATTTCGTAGTTGTCACCGATATCCTTGATAATGTCGCGGTATATCTCCTCTTTAGGGATGTGTAGCACCGCTGAGAGCTTCCCTAACATCGCCCATGCATATGCATTGGCATCCAGACTGCGCTTCTTTCTAAATCGCTTTAGAACCGCTGTATATACGCCCTGGAAGCCGTACACGAACGCTCTGGCTGGGGCTGGGTCTTTGACTTTCAGACACAGCCACACACCGCCATCGTTCATAATCCTTGCGCCGTCAAAGGTCAATTCCGTCACGCGCTCGTCGCCGCCTTTACCGCACACATAGAGCAGAGTGGCCTTCCATACTTCAACCGTGTATACTTTGCAATAGCTTCAGCAGGCCACGGCTCGCCCGTCCTCTTTTCACCATCCGTGATTGTCTTTCCGCAGGATGCACAACGGCAAGAACTAGGCTTTTCCTGTTCCTTTGCCATTGGTCTTGTTTCCTCTGTTGTTACCGTTGGTTGCTCTGCCTCCACACTATCCAATCTCTGGGCAAATTCCTCCGCTTCGCTGTCGGAGTAAATACCGTCGTAGGCTAGTTTAGAGAGTTTCAGCACGACGCGGTCGAACAGTCGCTTATACGCCATCGCGTATGGGTACTCGTTCCTACAGTTGTTCGCGCTGACTTCGCCCACCTCATAGATGCCTTGCTCTTTGTTGCAGTAAGTAAATACCAGAGAGCCCTTATAACCGTCCTTGTCCACGGTCACACACGAGGGGTCAAACTTAGAGTCCAGATGGTCGTTTATCTTCAAACAGCCGTTGTGACTGATAATCAGACCTGTGTACGCAATCTTCTCGCTCTTGGTAACATTCATCAGAATCCAGAAGTCGGATTCTTGCACACCGTACTTGCCACTATTGATAATCTCCACGGCCTTTTCCTTGGATTCCAAATACTTGGGAGATTGCCAAACAGGAAGTTCCTTGCCATGTTTGGGACTGTACTCCGTTTTTTTCTCACCGAAATTCATAGCATTCACCTTTCATCACTTGACAGTTACATTCGTCTGCTCTGCAAAATGCACACCAGGGATTCTGTTGCCTGTTTTTAGCAGTTGGCTAATCTTGCTCTTGTCTAATTCGGGTGCTTTATAGCGGAAACACTGCACATCGTTCTCCACCGCCCATTCCAGGACGGCATCATAGTCATCCACGGCAATGGAGGAACTTCTGCGGAAGCTCACTGCGCACTTCGCACTCTGGAACTTTTCGCCGTTCAAGATACGCTGAAGATAATCCTTGAGGCGGTTCTCTTGATTCTCTATACCCCTACGGCGTTCTGCCAATGCGACTTCTTCCTCGCGGATTGCTTTCGCCGTTGCCGCCAGTTCCTTGCACCAGCAAGCCATATTTTCAATCTTGACATTGCG
Source organism: Oscillospiraceae bacterium (assembly GCA_045645125.1). Lineage (GTDB taxonomy): Bacteria > Bacillota > Clostridia > Oscillospirales > Oscillospiraceae > Pelethomonas. The sequence goes on from JAZRID010000210.1 coordinate 1,440, forward strand.
CTCCATCTGGAGCTGTTCAAATGCCTCGTAATCCAGAATCTCACCAGTTTCTTGGTCTACCAAGTCGGCAAGTTTGCTATCTATCTCATACAATTTCATACCCTCACCCTCTCAATGCCAAACAGCTTCGCTGTTTCCTCCTCCATCAGCTCCTGTTGCAGGTGTAGGAACAGACAGCTCATATAGATGCTTCTACCGTTTTCCACGGTTTTGGCAATGGCTCCCACGCCACTGGCGTGAAGCATCTCATCGCCACTGATATAGTAATCATCGTTGCTGTAGA
>JAZRID010000211.1:0-1009 GCA_045645125.1 Oscillospiraceae bacterium
CCCTCCCCTGCAACATAATGTTGCAGGGGAGGGGGAAATATTTTGCAAAAAAGTGGGGGAGTTTAGCTTTTCAACAGTCGTTTACAGGCGCGGGAGAGTTCCTCCAAGGTACTGCACGGCAACATCTGGCACGCGTTGGAGAAGATTTGCACACTGCGGATATAGCTCCACTTACCCTCTGGGATAGGATTCAACCACATCACCTTGCCTGCTTTGCGCTGTGCAGTGTCCAGAGCGTGCAGTGCGCGTGGGATGTCGATTGTCTTGGTGTCCGACAGCACGAGCAGGGTACTGCCCTGGGTCAGCGGACTATTTTTCAGATGGCACAGGTCGTCCAGTGCGCGCCCCACATCCGTACCGCGTCCATACAGTCCGCACGAACTGACATATTTACGGAACGCATCCATATTTTGCAGGGCGAACGGGTCAACCTCGCGCAGTTCCTCGGAGAACAGGAAAATACGGATGTTTTCCGACACCTCGGACATGGATTTGAGGAACCGCAACGCAAATTCTGAGAATTGCAACATCGACCCCGACACATCGCACAGCACAATCAACTGACGGCGTTTCTTGCGCTTGTGGCGGTAGGACAGACGGTAGAAACTGCCCCCTGTTTCCAGTCCGCGCCGAATCGTGCGCTTAAAATCCAGCTTGCCACTGTGTCCACCGCGCCGCCGTTTCTGACTGAGTTCAGCGTTGAGTTGTCGTGCAATGGTGGCAATCAGGGCGGTGGCGCGTGGGATGTCGGTGTCCTTAAAGCGCGAGATATCCCGATAGAGCAAGCCAACATCGGGGTCGGCCTCTGCGACACCCATCGCCGCATCCTCCAGTAGCATCTGCTGTTCCAACAGAAAGCGCATAAACACGGAGCGAATAAAGTTGGTGTAGAGTTTCGGACTGCGGTCCACATTCATCTTGGATTTTTCCGTGATCCGTCGAAGTTCCTCGCGTTTTTCTTCGGACATATGGATGTAGACCTCATGCAGATCTTCACGAATGTCCAATG
>JAZRID010000212.1:0-2515 GCA_045645125.1 Oscillospiraceae bacterium
TATTTTTGACAAAAAGAACCGCAATTTGCGGTTGTTTTGTTGAATTTTCCTTTTTTTGACCATTCGGTTTTATTTGCTATACTTTTGTTGTACTTTGTTTGATATAATGCACTGCAAGGAGGATTTCCTAGAGAACAACATAACCATGAATCATCCTATTGTTTACACTGGTGAAAAACCATGAGAACAATGTAAGTCATTAAGGAGGTATTTATTATGAGGTACAGCATTGAAGGTAAGAATCTTCCCGTCGTTATCTGTGAATTGTCCAACGGCGAAACCATGATTACCGAGCGCGGTAGTATGAGCTGGATGTCCCCCAATATGAAGATGGAAACCACCTCAGGCGGTGGTTTTGGCAAGGCACTGGGGCGTATGTTTGCAGGCGAGGCCCTGTTCCAGAATCGCTATACCGCGCAGGGCGGCAACGGCATGATTGCCTTTGCCTCCAGTTTCCCCGGCGAAATCCGTGCCTTTCAGATTAGTCCCGGTCGCGAGCTGATTGTCCAGAAGGGTGGCTTCCTTGCCGCAGAGTCCTCGGTCAACCTCTCTGTCCACTTTCAGAAGAAGTTTGGCGCAGGTTTCTTCGGCGGCGAGGGATTCATTATGCAGAGACTCTCTGGCAGTGGCATCGCCTTTGCGGAGTTTGATGGTCATGTTGTGGAGTACGAGCTGGGGCACGGTCAGTGCATCGTCGTGGACACTGGTTATCTGGCGGCGATGGATGCTACTTGCTCTATGGAGATTCAGACCGTCCCCGGCATTAAAAATGCACTGTTTGGCGGTGAAGGACTGTTCAACACCGTCGTAAGTGGTCCCGGTCGTGTCTATTTGCAGTCTATGCCTATCTCCGCTGTTGCCAATGCGATTCGTCCCTACATCCCCACCAAGTCCGACTGATACGAAGGATTGTGAAAGAAGGGGAGCGTTGCGATGTTTCAGAACAAGGTAGTAGTCATCACAGGTGGTGCTGGTGGTATTGGAAAGTGCATCCGAGAAGAATTTGAAAAAGCGGGAGCCAAGGTTTGTGTCATCGACATTGTGGATAATCCCTATTTTGTGGGAGATATTGGCGATGAGGTCACACTGCACCGTTTTGCGGAGAAAGTCATTGCCGAATACGGCAGGGTGGACTGTCTGATAAACAACGCCCCACCGCTGTTCAAGGGTATCAACGAATGTACTTATGAAGAATTTAACTATGCTCTGCGTGTGGGGGTATCTGCGACATTTCTATTGACACAGCTATTTCTGCCATATTTCACCTCTGGAGCTAGTATCGTCAATATTTCTTCCAGCCGTGACCGCATGAGTCAGCCGCAGAGTGAGAGCTACTCTGCCGCAAAAGGCGGCATTTCTGCGCTCACACACGCATTGGCCGTAAGTCTTGGCGGAAAGGTGCGTGTAAATTCCATCTCTCCTGGATGGATTGATACCGCTTACACCATCTACGAAGGCCCAGATGCTATGCAACAACCTGTGAGGCGAGTAGGCAATCCGCTGGACATTGCGAACATGGTGCTCTTCCTCTGTTCGGAAAAGGCAGGATTCATCACAGGGGAGAATATCTGCATCGATGGCGGACAAACTCGACTGATGATTTACCACAATGATTGCGGTTGGACATATCGTCCCTAAGTCTTATGGTTGCAGTATTGGTTTCATTTTGACCTTACTGTACCGATATCGGTCAGTAGACCGCGCAGTTCGGGGTAGGGCATAGAGAATCGTTGGCTGAGGTAGCGTAAAGATGCACCGAGTTCGCCATCTGGTCCACCATACTCCAATAGACTATCATTCTGGGTATTAAAAAATAGCGCGGTAGGTGATGGTGAGGGTAGCGGTAGCTTTATCGAACACACAGGTATCAAGAACGGTGCGCGGATAGCCATAGCATGAAAGCATAGTGAATTTTCTATTGATGTTTCATAGCAAATATGCGATACTATGAACATAATACAGAAGGAGGTGAGAAAATGCCTACGATTTCAATGTTTTATGGTATCATCATTCGGATGTATAATAACGGTGAACATAATCCGCCCCACTTCCACGCAACCTATCAAGGATATAACGCAGTTTTTAATATGGATGGAGAGATAACAGACGGAGAAATGCCGAAGAAACAGCTAAAACTTATTTCCGCTTGGGCAGAGATTCACAAAGACGAGCTTTTAGCGAACTGGGAGCTTGCCATGAGTGAGCAACCGCTTTACAAGATTGACCCTCTGCGTTAAGTGTGAGGGTCGCTCTTACCCTAGAGAAAGGAGCGTAAAACACGATGAAAAGTCCTGTATGGGTAGTAAAAGAAGTACAGCCTAAAGAAGATTACACGCTACTCTTGACTTTTGCAGACGGAACAAAAAGGGTGTATAACGCTCGTCCGCTTCTGGAAAAAGCTATTTATTCTCCCCTTAAAAATCTTGCTTTCTTCCTGTGTGCGAAAGCTGAGTGCGGTACAGTTGTCTGGAGTGACGAGGTAGATATAGCCCCAGAACATTTATACGAATGTTCT
>JAZRID010000213.1:0-2020 GCA_045645125.1 Oscillospiraceae bacterium
AGAGTGGCCTCCCCACCTCCTCCGTCCGCTATCATCAGGACATGGATCGACTGGTGGCAGGCCAGATCTTCAACGGCCGTGCCCTCTCCGGCCCTCCCACCAAGGCCATGTTCTCCTTTGACCGTCTCAGCATGAACGCCGCCGCCACTCCCAGCGAGGAACTGGCCCGCAAGCTCCGCGAGAAGTATCCCGCTCTGGAGATCGGCAACATCGCTCCCCTGGTTTACAATCTGCGTGCCATCAAGACCCCCGAGGAGATCGAGTGCCTGCGCCGCGCCGGCGATGTGGCCATGGAGGCTCTGGCTTCCATGCTCAAGACCGCAAAGCCCGGCGAGTACGAGTACCAGTGGCAGGCAGACTATGAACACTATGTCGCTCGTCAGGGTATGCGTAACGCATTCACCACCATCGCCGCATCCGGCCACAATGCCGTTATGCTCCACTACCACGACAACAACTGCATCGTCAAGGAAGGCGACCTGTTGCTGTTGGATTTGGGTGCGGAGCACGGCTACTACAGTGCGGATGTTTCCCGTACTTTCCCCATTGGCGGCAAGTACAGCGACCGTCAGAAGGAACTGTACAACATCGTTCTGGAGGCCATGGAGCTGGCTAAGGACAAGATGCGTCCCGGTGTTGCCGTCCGCGAGTCCCAGCAGGCTGTCATTGACTTCTACAAGAAGGCACTGCGCTCTGCAAAGCTCATCAACGACGACAGCGATGTGGGTAAGTACTACTACCACGGTGTTTCCCACTCTCTGGGTCTGGACACCCACGACCCCCACGACCGCACTGTGTACGAGCCTGGCATGGTTCTGACCTGCGAGCCTGGTTTGTATGTTGCCGAGGAGAACATCGGTATCCGTCTGGAAAACGATATCCTCGTCACCGAGGGCGCACCTGAGGACTTGATTGGCAACCGTCTGCTGAGAATCGACGAAATCGAAGCTCTGATGGCTCGCTAATTCCGCCGAATATCTGTTTTCTCGAAAAAAGGGAGTGTTGCAAGGTATTTCTTGTAGCACTCCCCTTCTATTTTTATTACGCGCTTATTTATGGTATCGGCTTCCCTCCAGAATTTGATACCCCCGATAAATCTGTTCCAACAGCATGACGCGCGCCAGATGGTGCGGAAAAGTCATCGGTGACATACTCAATCGCAAATCCGCCTGTGCTTTCAAGGACGGATGCAGACCAATACTGCCACCAATCAAAAAAGTCAGTTGACTTTTCCCCTCTAAGGCGAATTTTGAGAAACACTGTGCCAATGCCTCACTGGACATGGTTTTTCCCTCGATGCACATGGCAATCACGGCACCGCCTTTGGGCAATTTCTCACTGACTGCCGCCGCCTCACGCGCTAACGCGGCATCCATCTCCGCCTGACTGGGATTGTCACTCAACCGTTGCTCTGGCAGTTCGATAATCTCCAACTTGCAGTGGCGACTGAGCCGTTTTCCGTACTCCGCCGCCGCATCGATATAAAATTTTTCTTTCATCTTCCCAACACAAAGAATTGTTACTTTTTGCATTTCTCTCACCCCAACCGAAATACTTCGCTCATCTCATCCGCTGGCGCAACTAACAACCGCCCCGCATATCCAACGGTTTCTAACGACCGTCCCACGGTATGTAGTGCCAATCCAGGCGCGTTATTTTCACGGCTCAAATGTGCCAAAACAATCGTCTGCGTGCCTGCTTTTGCACTGGTAACGGCAAAGTTCGCCGCCATTTCATTACTCAAATGTCCGTATTCTCCTAAAATTCGCTCTTTTAAGAAATCAGGATAAGGACCAGAGGACACCATTTCCACATCGTGATTGCTCTCCAACAGCAACAGTTGCGCCCCGGCCAACGCATCGGCTGTTTCGGGTGGGATATACCCTGTATCCGTCAGATAGCCCACCGTGCCGTGCGGTGTACGGATATGAAATGCACAACTCCCTGCACAATCATGGCTACTCTCCAACACACGAATGGCAACCGCTCCGATTTGGCACACCTCGCCCCACTCCACACA
>JAZRID010000214.1:0-13233 GCA_045645125.1 Oscillospiraceae bacterium
GGCCTTCCGCAACAGGTCAGCGGCAGAAGACAATTCGCGGTCGGTCAGTAGCGTATTGAGCGTGAGATAGACTTTGACACCTCGCAGATGGCAGTAGGAAACCGCCGCAGGATATTCCTCCTCGGAGAAATTTTTTGCACCGCGTCTGGCGTTAAATTCCCCAACACCCATATAGACAGCATTTGCGCCGTTCTGGACGGCGGCGACCAGGGCTTCCCAATGGCCGGCAGGAGAGAGTAGTTCCATCACTTTTTCTCCGCCTTTTCTTTTTCCAGTTTGTCGAGTTTCTGGGACAGCTTGAAAATCTCGCGGCGCAGGTCACTGGCCTCAGATTTTGCCTTGTTTGCCGTATCCAGATAATCCTTCAGTTGACTGCGTAGATTTTCGGTGGATGCCTGCTCCTTGAGCAGTTCGTCAGCAATGTTGACCGCCGCCAACACAGCCGCGTCTACGCGGTTGATACGGCCACTTTCCAAAAAGGCACTCATTTTAGTATCCACAACGGCGGCTACTCTCTGCATATAGGCAGGGTTTTCTTCTGCGGTGAAAGTGTAATCTGCGCCGCAGATGCTTATGGTAATACGGTTTTCCATACATAATAACCTCCTTGTATCTGTTTTGTGGGAAGAAGGACACGATATCTCACGATAAAGTATAGCATACTCCCCGGAAAACGCAACAAAAAACCTAGAGAATAAAACCACCGTCGGCAGTTAAAACTTGCCCGGTAATAAAAGAGGCCTTGTCGCTGGCGAGAAAGGCAACCGCCTGTGCGATGTCCTCCGGCGTACCCAACCGTCCGAGTGGTGTCTGCTCACACAGTGCGGTGATAGTGTCCTCCCCAAGCTTGTCCACCATGTCCGTGTGGATGACACCGGGCGCGACACAGTTGACGCGGATGTGTGAGGGGGCGAGTTCCATCGCCAGCGAACGGGTCAAGCCGATAATGGCCGCCTTGGTAGCGGAGTAGCTGACTTCGCAGGATGCACCACGCAGTCCCCACATCGAGGAGATGTTGACAATACTGCCCGCGCGCCGTGCAATCATGGCAGGCAGAACCGCCTGAATGGTGTGGTAGGCACCATCTACATTCACAGCGAACAGTCGCCGCCAGAGGGCCACATCGGTATATTGAAATAAATCCTGCTGGGCAATGCCTGCATTGTTCACCAACAGGTCGATGGGGGAAAAAGCGTGTTCTACCGTGCGGATGGCACGGGTAATCGCCTCGGCATCGGATACATCCGCCTGTACTGCGATTGCGTCACAGCCCAGTGCGCGCAGTTCGCTGACGAGTTCCTCGGCTTTTTCGGTCGATTGGAGATAGTTGATACCCACACGGTGGCCGTCTAACGCAAGTTGTTTGGCAATGGCGCGCCCAATGCCACGGCTGGCCCCTGTGATAAAGGCTGTTTTCTGCATCGAAAGTCCTCCTTGCTGTATTGACTTCCCTTGAGGGAAAAGAAAAACGAAAAAGACAAATGCTTTCGCAATCGCCTTTTGTTCATGGTGGACGCTAACGGACTTGAACCGCTGACCCCCTGCACGTCAAGCAGGTGCTCTAGCCAGCTGAGCTAAGCGTCCGTTCACACGGAACATTGTTATAATAACAGATGGTTCTCGATTTGTCAACACCTTTTTTGAAATTTTTCAAAAAATTTTTTACGGTCATTTTTGTGGCGCGTGGGCGCGCCGTTTGGGGATGTGAATGGTCATCACAATCTCCTCGTCGCTGTCCTGTCGGTCACAGCGTGCATCTACCCCAGCCAGACGCATGGTGTCCATACTGCGCTTGATGCTGTTAAGGAACAGACGCACATCTTTAATAATGTAGAGGTTCTTGCGCTCCGGTTTGGTGGTCTGGGCAGTGTGCAGGAGTAGTTCAATATACTCCTCTGCTGCCGCTACATTCATCGCCTGTTCTCCGATACGGCGCAATGCGGTCAATCGGCTCTCCTCGTCCGTCAGGCGCAGAATGGCCCGTGCATGGCGTTCGGTCAAATCATACCGCCGTAACAGCGCGACACAGTCCGCACTCAGACGCAACAGGCGCAGTTTATTCGCCACGGCCGATTGACTGCGCCCCAGATGGCGCGCCGCCTCCTCTTGGCTCAACTTGTGGATGTGGATGAGTTGGGCGATGGCGGCGGCCTCCTCTATGTAGTGCAAATCACACCGCTGTAGATTCTCCACGAGGGCGAGGATGGCGCGCTCCTTGTCATCGACACGGACAAGGATACAGGGGACGCGACTGAGGCCAGCCAGTCCTGCCGCGCGCAATCGCCGTTCCCCAGCCACCAGAATATAGGTGCCGTTCTCTCCCTTTTGTACGCTCAATGGCTGTAGAATACCGTGACTACGGATGGAATCCGCTAACTCGCGCAGGGCGACCTCATCAAAGTGGCGGCGCGGTTGGCGCGGATTGGGCGCAATCTTTTCGATGGGGATAAATTGGATGTGGCGCGATTGATAGAGCTGTTGCATACCATGTCCTCTTTTCGTAAAACCGTAGTATTTTTCGTTCTTTTGGACATATTGTAGCAGTTTAATTACAAAAATGAGCGCAATTCCTGTCGGGCAATAAAAATAATCGGCGGTTTATCTAGGTCTTATCGACTGCGCTTTAAGAGGCGGATATCTTTTCCAAAGAAGCGCATCACTTGATACTCGCCCTCGATGCGTGAGCGCACCGCCGCGCCGTAGCGTGTGCCAATATCTACGATAGTGAGGTTGGTGGAGAGAATGGTCTTGCGGTGGTTCATCAATCGCTCATTGACAATGCGGTACACGGTGGCTTGCACAAAGCTGGTGGTCATCTCCGTACCTAAATCGTCCATAATGAGCAAATCACAGTTGAGATAGCGGTTAATGTCGCGGTCGGGGGTCTCCTCAAATGCGTTCTCGCGTCCGAACTTGCCACGCTCAAACTGTTGGAAGATGTTTGTGGCGGTGTCGTATACCACGGAGAAACCGCTTGCACTGACTTCTCTGGCGATACACGCGGAGAGAAAAGTCTTGCCCAGTCCTGGTGCGCCAGTAAAGAGCAGATTTCCTGTGCGTGTGCCGAAAGTCTTGGCATAGTTGGTGCAACAGTGCAGGATGCGCTCCATATTGGTGCGCGGACTTCTGTTGTACTCTGCGATTTTTTCTGTATCATACCAATCTAAGGAGAAAGTGTCAAACGACTGACTGCCCAAGTCGAGCATCTTGGAGAGTCGACGATTTTGTTCCTTGGTGTAATAGTCTAACAGACAGCGACAGGGCGAGCCGTCTGGTAGCATCCCTGTGTCGTCGCAGTGTTTACACTGTACCACCTCGTCGAGTGCGTCATACGCATAGCCACTGCCCACCAGAAGCTCGGCGCGTTCACGCTGTAGGGCGAGATTTTGGTCGCGCAGGGATGCAAGTGCCACTTCAGGGTCGGTATCCTGTGTAAAGGCAGCAATCATCAAGTTGCCGACTGTGGTACGCAAGGTGCGGTCAATCTCTGCCACACGGGGCAGACGGCTGTAAATTTCCTGTGTACGCTGGGCAAACTGGGCATCTCTCTTGTCCTTATCCGCTTGAAAGGCGCGCCGTGCGCTTGCCATTGTTTCTGCATCGTAGCCCATTTATTGACCCCCTTCTTCCTGCTGTTGTTGCATCTCCTGTAAGTACCGTTCCATGCGCGCCCAATCTTCTTCATCGGCCAGTGCCTCGTCCCTCTGTGCGTTACTCTGTGTCACAACAGGTTGGTCGCCTGCCTGAATGGCTGGGACGGTGTGCAGTCCTTTTTCGTGCCATGCCATGAGAATCTTGTTCATGTACGGCCATTTTAGTTCTTTGCATTTGAGCATAGTCTTGTCGTAAGCCAATTCAATGGCGGTATCCTCAAAACCCATCTCACACCATGCCACCAAATACCGTTCCTCACTGATGGAGAGTTTGCGCTCTCTCAGACCGAGCAGACGCATCATGTGTGGCAGAGATTCCTGCTGACGGTGATATTTTTTAATGTATTCTGAGGCTTTCTCTTGGTCGAGTAGTTCCATCCGCGCCCAAGCATAGCCCTCTTGCTCAATCTGTCGCATGGTGGGGCGACGACCTGCGCCGTACCGCTGGGCGGAGCGTTCCAGACAAAAATTGACCAACAGAAAAATGACATCCGCACTTAATCCGAGGTCGTCATACAACCCCAACAAAATTTTTTGGTCGGGTGTGGTAAGTTTTTTCCCAAGGGCGTGGTCCACCGCCGCGCTCAATGACTGAAATTCGGCGCGTTCTAGGGCGCGGACGAGGTCGGTGTTGGTGTATTCAGGCCGTTCTTGTGCGTTCTCGGACGGTTGTACAGGCAAGGGTTGTGCTTCCTGCTGTGCTGACTGGTGCAACAGTCCCATCTGCACAAGGGCTTGTACGGCGCCGTCAAAGCGTTCCTGTTGCCAACGCAAGGTGTTGCAGAGGGTCTGCGCGTCTGTCTTGCCGTGTACACGCAGGACAGCGAGATAGAGCAGGGTCGCATCGCCATGTCCTGCGCGGAGCAGACGGTCGGTAGTGGAAGCGGAGAGGACAACGCTCTCCTCCTGAGTGGTTTGTAGTAGGTAGGATGGCATAGACTAGGCGTGTCCTCCGTTTCCTCAAAAGTCGAGTTCTTGCAGAATGGGGAAATTGACAGGATTGCTTGCCCAGATACCGCACCGCGCGAGGGGTAGGGCTTCGCCAGTCATCGTGCAAATCTGTCCACCTGCTTCCGTGACGAGCAGACTGCCAGCGGCGAAATCCCATGGGGCAAGACTGAACTCGAAAAATGCGTCGTAGCGTCCTGCGGCGGTGTAGCACAAATCGAGTGCCGCCGCACCCATACGGCGAAAATCACAGCTCCGTGCAAACAACTGCGCTGTGACCGCCATGGTCTGTGCCTCGAATTCACGGTTATAGATGGCTGTACCCATGCCGAAAATGCCTTTGTCGAGAGGACGGTCGCTGACATGGATGGGCTTGCCGTTCAGATACGCACCGCCACCGCGCTTGGCGGAGAATAGCTCCTGTTTGAAGGGGTCGAGAACGACGGCATACTCGATGACACCGTCGTTCGCCAGCGCGACCGAGATAGCACTTTGGCTCAGATGGCGCACAAAGTTGGTGGTGCCGTCAATGGGGTCGACGATAAAGACCCAACCGCTGTTGGGATTCCCACACTTTTCCGACTCCTCGCCGTAGAAGTGTGCCGTAGGGAACAGGGCGAGCAACTCACGGCGCAGAAAATCCTCGACTGCGACATCATAGGCGGTAACGAGGTCCGCCGCACCACTTTTTTCGTTGGTCTTGGCGGAAATATCTTCTGCGGAACAAACAATCTCGCCTGCTCTGCGAACAATAGAACTGATTTTTTCCAACATCTTTCTTATCCCTCCACCAGTGTCCACGAAAAATCTTCAAATAAGAGGCGACTGCCGATGTCTGTGCCGTCGGGCAACAGGAACATCGCCACCTGATTCTCAATCCCAGAGTCGGATACCATGTAGGCGTAGTCGCCGTTGATGGTGGTAACGGTGTAATAGGTAGGCTCCATCAGAATTCCTCCTGCATTTTGATAATGTTCTTGTAGTACTCTACCGCACCGGGTAGGCAGTTGGTTTCGAGATGTTCATCAATGCCGTGCATGCCCTTCATCTGGGCAGGTCCCATGATAATGGGGGAGAAGCGCACGCAGTTGTCACACACCTCGTTGTAGAAACGACAGTCGGTCGCCCCTGTCACAACATAGGGGCTGGCAGGCAGACCAGGGAAAGTGCGCGCAATGGTGGCTTCGGTCAAGCGGAACGCACGCCCCTGTAAATCCAGACTGGGCGAGGGGTCCATGGCGTGAATGACCTCGGTTTCCAACTGGTACTTGGCGGCGAGTTTGGTCAGCACTGCTACGCTGTCCGCCACTTTCTGATGGGGGATGAAGCGCAGATTGGCGGTAACATAGGCCTCCTGCGGAATGATATTCAAGCCGTCACTGCCCTTTTGCGTGGTGAAAGCTACCGTAGTTTGCAACATGGCGGCCGCTTGGGGGGAGATGATGGGCAGTACCTTTTTCAGCACAGGCTTGAATAGCCACAAGTTGCCTAGCACAAAGCGCAGGGGGAAGCCTGCATAGACGGACAAGCGGTTGAACATCTCCTCGACTTCGGGGGAGAATTTGACCAACATGGGGGTCTTTTTCTCCACACGGGCGATAAACTTTGCCAGTCGTGCAAGGGGGGAGTTCTTAGGCGGTGCGCTGGCATGGCCACCATTAGAACGGGCGGTGAATTTCAAATCACCAGTGCCCTTTTCATAGACACCAATCATGGCGAAATTGCCAGGGATACCGCCGATAGGTTCGCTGATGATACCGCCGCCTTCGTCACTGAGCATGGCGAGTTTGACACCACGGCTCTTGAGCCAGTCGACAATCTTGGGTGCGCCGTCACCGCCGACTTCCTCGGTACAACTGGAGCAAAGGTAGACATCGACAGGGGGGACATAGCCCTCGGCGAGCAACTCCTCCGCCGCCTGATAGAATGCCATGACGGAGCATTTGGTGTCCACCGTGCCACGCCCCCAGACCTTGCCATCGGCAATCTCACCGCCGAAGGGGTCATGCGTCCAGTTGGGGCCAGCGGCCACGACATCCAGATGGCTCATCAACATGATGGGATTCGCACTCGTTTTGCCTTTCCAGTACAGCACGAGGTTGCCGTCAATGTCGTGTTTTTCGAGATTGGCAAATACCAGAGGAAATTCACGCTCCATGACGCGGTGCAGGGCACGGAATTTGTCGGGCTCAGACACCCCAAAGACCGAGGTGGTTTCCACCTTGACCATCTCACTCAACTTTTTCGCACAGATATCTTCACGCGCCTTGTCCGCCGTAGGGACATAGGTAGAAGTTTTATGGCCACGGATGAGGGTACGCACGAGCGCGATGCCTAACAGGGTGACCAGAATCGACAATAAAAGCAGAGCAACTGGGAGAATGAAGTCCATAAACAGAACCCAAAGCCCTAACAATAGGAAGTACAGACAACCGCCAATGGTGGTTAAAGTATCTAGCACATAGCCCATAGATTACGCCTCCTTCTTGTTCTCACGCTTGTACAGGAGATAGCCGACACCGATGGCCATAGCACCACTGGGGATAATCATAAAGCCGACACTGCCGATGAGCGAGGGCACAAAGACAAATAGTGCAGTCATTACGGTCAACGGAAGGGCGACAATCTTCAGACCCTTGCGGAAGTACTGGAATGCCATCGCGCCAAAGAGCGCAGGGACAACATTGTCGAAGGCAGGTTGTAGCGCAGGATTGGACAGAATGGGTTGCAGAGGGATGAGCAACAGGACACCCACTGCGATGACAGCGGTGGTCGTGATGGCAGATGCGGCAATGGCGAGGGTGGAAACAATTTCGTTTTCAGGGGTGCCAGTTTCTGCGCCCGTGATACCACGCGCATTCATCATGCAGGGAATTTTCATGTTGATTAAGTTACCCGTGATGAAGGCGAGATAACTGCCACCGCCGCCGAGCATGGGGGTATAGATGAGAAACTCGGCGATACAACTGGGGATATAGACCGCCGCGACTTGGGCGAAGCCTTTCCAGAAAGCACTCATGTTGGGCATAGCATCGAGATACCAACCCATGACGAAGGGACAGGCGAGCATCAAGAAAATACCGATGGCCAGACCGATGCGCCCAAAGAGGTGGGTACGGTCGTTGTACTGCTTGAAAAATTGGTTCTTATCCATGATGGCACCTCCTTAACCGACAAATACGGCGACAGCCATGCCGATGAGCATACTGCCAGCGATGGAGAAGTTTTCGAGCCAGAGAATTTTCTTCTTTTCAATGAGATAAGTAAAGAATGCCATCGCCACGGCACTGGCGAGCAGGACAATCATCGGGACAATGTTGTGTTCTGGGGTGGAGGTGTAAGTGGCGATGTAACTGCCGACATAGGCGGCAACCAGACCGATAAACATAGCGTTCATGGCGACATCGCCAAAGCTCTGGCCACCTTTTTTCTGATTGTTTGCCTTGGGCTTTTGCAGACGCGAGGTGTACCGCTTATTGAAAAAGATGGTCAGAACCATACCCCAGATGATGCCTGCACTCATCACGAGGGTGATTGTCGTAAAGGCTTCGGGGGTCATCTCACTGGCGTTTAAACCTGTCAGGCCGACGGCTTTGGCGGCGATATCAGCGACCTGTGTTTCGTAGTGCAACGCACCGATAACGCTTAGACGCAACCAAGGCAGGGGGACACCCAGAGAACCCGACAGGGCGATTACACCGAGCAAAATACTGATGCTGGGTAACAAAGTGAAAGTGCAACTGGAAATTACAGTGTTACGCAATTTGGTGCGGTCCATGCCGATGGCAATGCCAGCTTTCCATGCGCGAAGCATAAAAAAGACACTCATTACCATGACAAATAGGATGATACTGCCACAGATGAGATAGAGTGGCCAACTGTTGAGTAGGTCAAGTGTAGACATATGAGTCTCTCCTTTATTTGATAGTAGCGACAGTATACCACGATGCTACCGCTGGTTCAAGGGGGGATTCCTGCCACTGATTGCCCACAAAAGCGTGGAAAATTGGAAAAAGAAAGTTGAAAAAAATCCTTGACAAATGGGGACGGATGTAGTATATTCTTATCAGGACAAGTTCCTAGTTAGGAGAAAAACCTATGAATACCAGAAATACTTTGCAGAAGGAAATCATACGGTCTACGCTCTGTTCGCTAAAAAACCATCCTACCGCGCCGATGCTCTATGAACTGATTCACCAAAATCACCCCAGTATCAGCCGTTCGACGGTCTACCGTGTACTGGGACAGATGGTGGACGAGGGGACTATCCTACGCCTTGGAGTTGCAGGCAGTGAGAACCGCTATGACGGATGGACCGAACAGCACAGCCACATTCGCTGTCGCATCTGTGGACGGGTGGATGATTTTCCAGCGGTGGAGGTTTCACCCGTGGCGGATAGCGGGGGGTATTGCATCGAGAGTTGCTCGGTGGTATATTCGGGTGTGTGTCCGCAGTGCAATGCAACAAAAGAGGAATAATTCGCACCACAACCGTCTATCCTAGAGAGAAGAAAAAACTTTTATCAATAAATTATAACGAAAAGGAGAACAAAAGTTATGAAAAAGTGGGTTTGCCCTGTTTGCGGTTATGTTCACGAGGGAGATACGGCTCCTGAGGCCTGCCCCGTCTGCCGTGTGCCCGGTTCCAAGTTCACCGTGATGGCGGAGAATGCCAAGCTGGCCGCCGAGCATGAGTACGGTATCTATGAGAAGACCGTCAAGAACAACCCCGATATCAGCGAGGAGGATAAGCAGTTCATCCGTGACCAGCTGTTTGCCAACTTCACCGGTGAGTGCAGTGAGGTCGGTATGTACCTGTGCATGGCCCGTATTGCCCACCGTGAGGGCTATCCCGAGGTCGGTCTGTACTGGGAGAAGGCCGCGTACGAGGAGGCAGAACACGCCGCCAAGTTCGCAGAACTGCTGGGTACTGAGTTGGAGCCTATGATGAAGGCTGACACCAAGGCCAACCTCGCATGGCGTGTCGACTGCGAGTTCGGCGCAACTGCTGGCAAGTTTGAGCTGGCTCTGGCCGCAAAGAAGCACGGTCTGGATGCTATCCACGACACTGTGCATGAGATGGCTCGCGATGAGGCGCGCCACGGAAAGGCATTGAAGGGTCTGTTGGACCGTTACTTTCGCTAACGCAGAGCCAAAAGAGGACCCCACCGCGCTGTTTAACCTGACCTATGGTCTATTTGTGCTGACGGCACAGGAGGACGGACGCGACAACGGTTGTGTCGTCAATACCGCCGTGCAGGTCGCCAGTCTGCCCACGCGCCTTGCGATTTCCGTGCAAAAAGGAAACTTGACACGCGAAATTATCGAAAAAACTGGTAGATTCAATATCAGTGTTCTGACGGAAGAAGTGCCGTTTGAAACCATCCGACACTTCGGAATGCAGTCGGGACGAGATGTGGATAAGTTTGCGGAGGGAATTGCGTGTGAGCGCAGTGAAAACGGTCTGTTCTATCTCACGGCGCATACCAATGCCATGTTTTCCTGCAAGGTTGTGGAAAAACTGGACCTCGGTAGTCACATGATGTTTGTCGGTGAAGTCACCGAGAGCAAGAAGTTGAGCAACGGCACATCCTGCACCTACGCACACTACCACAAGGCGATTAAGCCAAAAAATTGACCATTCATCGAGATGAGTACGGTAGATATTTACAAGCAATATTTTTCCGCCGAATGTGTGTTTAATGGCGTAGAACGCCATGCGGCCGCTGTATGGCTGACCGCTGAAAGTGATTACGGAATCATCCGATATGAGGTCGGTGTGACTTTCTTCCCCCATCGGGATGCCGAAGATTTTGCCATAAGCTACGATGCCTGTGTTCTGAAGGAACTGTTTCGCACCCAAGGTCGGCGTTCCAAAAAGCGGGACGAACAGTATCTGGCACAGGTGCGAACAGCGGCAGATGAAATCGCTGGCACGCTAAAGGGTATCATCCATTGGGATAAGCCACTCCGAGAAGCACAGTATGGCTAATCGCAAGAAGTTCTGCCACAAGGCTATCAAACCAAAAAACTGACCATTCATCGAGAGGGAGCATCTTCGGGTGCTTCCTCTTTTGTGCATAAAAAATCGAGCGCGTTGCAGTTCGCAGTAGAACCACAGCACGCTCGGTTTCATTTGTAGTTATCAGTAGTCTTGTTTTTGTTTCTCTTGGCTTCCTCTAATTGTTGCTCTAATACTGAAAGTGAACGGAACGCTTCTTCGTAGGCATCGAAAATCTCTTTGTTCTTCTTATTTGCCTTTTTAGACGCAGAGAACGCTAAGGGAATAGCAACAATAGTATTTAGTACCAGTGATAAGAACATGGACAAACAGGGATATAGCAAAAACAAAAAAATGGAGAATGGGACTGGTATCGTTGCAAGTGTCTGTTTCAGCCAAACCACGAGAGGGACAAAAGAAAAACCATCCAGAATGAAATGACCAATGACGAGGAGGATACACGCTGTAATTGTAATGGGGGGAAATAAAAGCATAAGATAGAGAAAAAACCAGTCGACAAAAGAGGGATTCTCCCACGGTATAGGCTGTTTCAAGGTATCAAGTATACCGTCTACTTTTTCGTATTCTTGCAAATATTGTATTATTTCATCTTTCTTCATAAAACCTCAAATTCCGTTTTCAAAATTTCCTATCTGACCATTCGCTGAATATAATTTTATAGTTTTTTAGTCACTAGAAAATTATAGTATACTAAAACTATTTTTGTCAAGGTAAACTATAACTAAAAGCGAGGTGGTCTTATGGAAAAAGAAATTAAAATCACGAAAAAGATTGCTCGTAGAGGCGACGATGGTTATAAAGTTGTGTCTGTTCGTATGAAAGATAAAACCATCGAACGGTTAGATGAAATGTCAGCACAAACAAATCGTTCTCGCAATGAGCTGATTAACATTTTGGTTGAATCTGCAATGGAAATTGTAAAAATTGAAGAATAATTGACCATTTATCGAGAGGGGGCATCTTCGGGTGCTTCCTCTTTTGTGCATAAAAAATCGAGCGTGTGCAGTTCGCAGTAGAACCACAGCACGCTCGGTTTCTTTATTACTACAACTTGCTACTGCCTGTATTGTGTGGTATGGTATCCAAAAAAGACAGAAAAGGTGGAATGGATATGAAATTGCTGGTCACAGGTGGGTCTGGCTTTTTAGGACGGCGAACGGCAACCTATTTTGCAACACTGGGGTGGCAGGTGTTTACCCCTAGTCATAGGGAATTGGATATTGTCGATGAAATAGGACTTCGGGAATGGTTCCGCCACCATACACCCGATGTTGTGATTCATACGGCGGCCGTGTCAGATACGGGACTGTGCCAACAGAAACCAGCGTGGTCGGAGCATATCAATGTAACGGGGGCGGTAAATGTGGCGCAGATTTGCCGAGAATACGGAGCAAAATTGATTTTGTGTAGTTCCGACCAGGTGTATTTCGGTAGCACGATAGCAGGACCACACCGAGAGGACGAATTGCTGTCACCGAGCAATGTCTACGGCCGCCAAAAGCTCCAAGCGGAACAAGACTGCCTTGCTATCTTCCCAGAAACCGTATGCTTGCGGTTGAGTTGGATGTACGCACAGAGCGATTTGCCAAACCAGCATAGCCACTTTTTAACGATGTTGAAAGCGACCTTGCAGGATGAAATGAAACCACTGATTTGGCCCATCCACGACTACCGTGGCTTGACCGATGTGGATACTGTGGTTAAGAATTTGCCGAAAGCCCTGCAGTTAGAGGGCGGTGTCTGGAACTTTGGTGCGGAGAATGATGGGAGTACCTATGACACCGTGAAAGCAGTCCTGCAAACATTGGGGATGGAGTCGGCATTAGCGCGGTTGCAACCAAATAGGGAGGCATTTGCGGAGAATCCACGAAATATCTCGATGGATTTGACCCGACTGAAATCCACTGGGATTGTGTTCCCCACCACGCAGGAAGGGTTGTGTCTGGCACTGGGCGCAGAAGTATAAGCCGTTTTTGCACATAAAAAATCGAGCGTGTGCAGTTCGCAGGAGAACCACAGCACGCTCGGTTTCTTTTTTTATGTTACATCAACTTGGTGGTATAGTATGCCAGCACCGCAAACAGGGTAATAACAGCCGCCCAAACCAGATAGTAGGAGATGGCAGGAAGGAGCATCACCAGCAGAACCAGTGCGGCACAGATTGCCGTTACGATGTACAGAACGCGGTAGTTGCAGTCGGTGGTGGGCATGACCTGGAACTTGCCGAGTTTACCGCCGTTAGTCTGCATCTTGCGCGTCAGCAGGGCAAAGATACCAAACAGGACGAGAACGGCAATGGCACCAACCATGACACCTGTGCGCCAAATACCAGACATTCCTCGCTCACATACCCAAATGGTAAAGAGCGTACCAGCGAGCAGAACCGTATTGGCAAAGCAGTCGCGCTGATAGAGGAAATAAATGAGCATCAGTACCGTGAGGATGGGGACGATGGTACACATGGTTATCACACCAGCATCGAAGAAAGTGGTCATGACCCAACTACCCAGCGCGAAGAACGCGCCGATACCTGCGGCGATACTACCGCCCGTACGGAGTTTGGCATCGCTTTTCTTAACCAGTGCGACACCAGCACCGCCGACCAAGGTA
>JAZRID010000215.1:0-1279 GCA_045645125.1 Oscillospiraceae bacterium
ACCACCGCCCAAATCAGACCGCTGTTCTGTCGCAGGACTTCCTCCGTGGCGGCCTCGTCCCCCTGCTGTGCCTGCGTCAGCAGTTCGATGGTTTCCGCTGTCATCGCTTACTCGGACGCGGCCGCATACTCTTTCGCATAGTGATGCGTGTGCCCTTGTTAGGCTGGGAGCGCACCGTCACCTTGTCCATGAGGCTCTCCATGATGGTAAAGCCCATGCCACTGCGCTCCTCACCGCCCGTCGTGTACATCGGCTCACGGGCACGCTGGACATCCGCAATACCACAGCCCCAGTCGCGCACCATGATTTCCAGCACATTGTCATCCAAGATACGGACACGCACCACAATGCGCCCCAAGGTATCGGGGTAGGCGTGGACAATCGCATTCGTGACCGCCTCACTTACGGCGGTCTTGATGTCGCCCAATTCGTCCAGTGTGGGGTCCAACTGTGCGGCAAAACACGCGACCGCTGTACGCGCAAACCCCTCGTTTGCACTGCGACTGAGAAATTCAAATGTTATGTAGTTTGTACTTTTCATACTTCGCCCCCTAGGGTAAGATTCAAATACTGTTCCAGTCCTGCGGTTTCCAACACGCGCGCCGCCTGACGCGGAATATTGACCACCAGTAGATTCCCATTGAGTGCCTCCATCCGACGCTTGGTGCGGATGACCACCGCAATGCCTGAACTGTCCATGAAAGTTAATCCACCGAGGTCGAGTACCGTCTTGCGTGGCAAACTCTGCTCAATCCACTCCCCGATGGTTCCAATTGCCGTCCGCGCCGCGTGGTGGTCCAACTCACCTGTCATGCGAATCGTCAGTTGCCGATTTTCTGCGGTATATGTCATTTCCATAGCTTTTCCCCTTTTTGTGTACTATGGTTGTATTATACCGACCGCCCTGCGCTCATTTGGTCGAAAAAACTGGTCGACTAAAAAAATCATCAAAATTCCACCGCCTTTTTGACAGTACGGCGGTTCTATGGTAGAATGGCAGTGTCATTCTAAAACTGAAAGGAGAAACTGCCTATGGAGCGTGTGTTATTACATACCTGTTGTGCCCCATGCAGTGTGTACTGTGTTGACCTATTAAGAAGCGAGGGAATCGAGCCCACCGCCTTTTGGTATAATCCGAATATCCACCCCTATCAGGAGTACAAAGCGCGCCGTGATGCCCTGCGCGACTATGCCAAAGCCATCGACTTGGCATTGCTCGTGCGCGAGGAATATGGATTGCGTACTTTTGTCCGCGCCGTAGCGGAGGACATCGACCACC
>JAZRID010000216.1:0-1794 GCA_045645125.1 Oscillospiraceae bacterium
TGCAAAATCGCCGTCGTTGGTGAGCAGGAGCAGTCCATCGGAATCCATGTCCAACCGTCCCACGGGATAGACGCGTGCGCCACAGTCCGCCACCAGTTCCGCCACCGTGCGCCGTCCGCGCTCGTCCGAGAGCGTGGTGACATAGCCACGCGGTTTATTGAGCATGAGATATCGCTTGGTCGGGGTGGTACGGAGCGGTTTGCCGTCGATACAGATGGTGTCGTGTGCGACATCCGCACGGTCCCCCAACTGCGCCACCACGCCGTTGACCGTCACACGGCCATCGACGATATATGCCTCCGCCTGTCTGCGCGAGCATACCCCAGCGGTTGCAATGATTTTTTGAATCCGCTCCATCCTGTTCCCCTCCTAGTATTGATTGCATTTCCTTATCGAAATAGGTTTTTCAAAAATCCGTGTTTCTCCTCGGTGCGCGGTGGTAAGACTGTTTCGACCGCCACCAGATTGACCGAGGCGACCTCTTTGCCGTCCAGATAGGCAAACGCCGTCCCCAAGACTTGACGCGCCGTAATGGGGGCTGTCACCACGGTCGGCACGGTGATTTTCATGGTCAACTGCTCCCCCTCTGCGACAGGGTAGGACAAGTCGCGCTCCGCCACTAGGAGGACATTGCTCTGACTGCCACCCACCACCAGTGTCTGTGCCAAGGGTTGCTCGGCGGTGACTAAAGTTTCCCTGTGGTAGTTGGCGAAGCCGTAGTCAAAGAGCGTCATGTGGTCGTTCCAGTCGTCACCGTCTTTGAGCGTGACACAGATTAAGGTCATCCCCTCGCGCTCCGCCGCAGAAACGAGCGTACGCCCTGCTGCCTTGGTGAAGCCTGTCTTGCCCCCGATACACCCCTCATAAATTTGTAAGAGTTTGTTGTGATTTTTCAGATAGCGTTCCCCGATGGTGATATACTCCGTGGACACCATCCGCCGAAAGACTTCATTTTCAAGGGCATGCGCCATCAAAATTGCCATGTCACGCGCCGAGGAATAGTGCCCCTCCGCATCCAGTCCGTTCGGATTGGCAAAGCTGGAGTGCGTCATGCCGAGGGAGTGCGCCGTCTGGTTCATCAGTGCCACGAAGTCCTCCTCCGTACCGCTGACGCAGTGCGCCACGGCAAGCGCAGCATCGTTGCCACTAACCAGAAGCAGACCATAGAGCAATTCCTCCAGCGTCAGCTTGTCCCCAACACGCAGATACATGGAGGAACCCTCCGCCATGTCCTGTGCTGTGACGGTGTAAACCGCATCCAAGTCGCCGTGTTCGATGGCGACCAGTGCCGTCATAATCTTAGTAATACTGGCGATTAACCGCTCCTCGTCTGCGTTGCTCTCATAGAGGATGCGACCACTCGCCTGTTCGAGCAAGACCGCCGACTGTGCCGAGGTACTGACTGCCAAGGACTGACAGGCGAGTTCACTTGCCAGTAGTATCGCCAACAGATAGCTTATCGTTTTACGCAACATACCAATCCCCTCTCACGATGCGATGGAATCAGTATGCCCCTGTTTGCATGGATAGTTGCCTTGCAAAATATGACAGTATTTCCCCGAAAACAACCAATCCAATCGTCTTCGGGGAAATTGATTACAGCAGGTCTGTATCGATGGGCTGGGTGTCCGCCTTCTTTTTTTCAAAGAAGTCCCCGACCTTGTTGACCACATCGGGCACCATCTCCACGATACGGTCCACCGTGGACGAGGCAGGCAGTGCCACAGGCATGACACGCACATAGCCGTCCTTAACAATCAGAAATGCCACAGGCTCAATCTTGACACCTGTGCC
>JAZRID010000217.1:0-2074 GCA_045645125.1 Oscillospiraceae bacterium
TGTCAATCCATTTCATCCCGCTTTATCTCCCAACATAGCATCGTTGATTCGACTTTCGACTTCACGGGAATCCACGCCCATCGAAAGAACCAGTTCCGAAATGAGAATTTGTTTCGCAGTGTGGAGCATTTTTCGCTCCCCGTTGGAGAGTCCCCGTTCGCTGTCGCGGCGGGTCAATCCCTTGATCACATGGGCGACCGAACGCAGATTACCACTCTTGAGAAGTTCCATGTTTTCACGATAGCGGTGGTTCCAGTTGCTTGTCATATCCACCTGCATGGAAACAATATCGTTCAGCAACGCATTCGCTTCCTCGGCTGTCACAATATCGCGCAGTCCCACGACTTGACTGGTTACGACTGGAATTTTCAACACCAACCCTCCGACAGGCATCTTGAACACATAGTAGTCCTGTTTGGCCGTTCCTACTTTCTCTGTCACAATGCCGTCAATGACCCCTGCACCATGCATGGGGTGCACCACCTTGTCCCCTATCTGGAACATCTTCAAGACACCTCTCTTCTTATACCTATACCGCGTTCCGTCCCATGACCCATTTCTTTATAATTCTATAATTTCTATTGTTTGGTTTGCTTTTTAGCAAATCAGTTCGTTGGTCATATCGCGTACCAACTGTCTGTCAATATACTTCTGCACTCGACTACGCAACTCCTGACGGAGCGTCCCCTCGATGTCCAACAGGCAATCGAGCAGAATTGGATTGAACGCACCGCACTCTCCGTTCTTAATCATGTTGATGGCAGTTTCATGTGAGAATGCCTTCTTATAGACACGCTCACTGGTCAGTGCGTCATACACATCGGCCATAGCGGTGACTTGGGCACAAATGGGGATATCGTCCCCTTTCAGACCGTCGGGGTAGCCCCGTCCGTCATACCGCTCATGGTGCCAATGTGCGATATCGCGCGCATAATCCAACAGCGGCTCGCGCCCCAGATGGAATACGCCGCCGAGCATATCCGCGCCTTTCTTGGCGTGGGTTTTCATAATCGCAAATTCTTCCTCCGTCAACCGCCCTGGTTTATTGATGATTTGCTCGGGAATGACAATCTTTCCAATGTCATGTAGCGCGGAGGCCGTACTAATCAGCGTGATATCCTTGTGGGTCAGCCGATATTTCGTGGTCTTTTTGACCAGTCGCTTCAAGAGAATCTCCGTCAGTGCGCGGATATGCACGACATGAAGCCCACTCTCTCCGTTACGGAACTCAACAATGTGGCTCAAAATGTCAATCATTAAACCACTCTGCCGTTCTTTTTCGTAGACTTGACGCTCCACCATAGAAATCAGTCGTTTCTGTCTGGCATACAGCAGAATCGTATTGACGACACGGTGCCGAACAATGGCCGCGTCAAACGGACGATTGATAAAATCCGCTACGCGCAGTTCATAGGCGCGTTCAACCGCAACTGGGGAGCGGTCCGACGAGATGATGATAACAGGGATATCCTCAATCCAGTTCTCATCATTCATGCGGTCCAACACCCCAAACCCGTCCATTCCGGGCATGATAATATCCAACAACACCAGCGAAATATCATTCGCGTGTTTTTCCAAAATCTCAATCGCTTTCAGACCGTCGCCAGCTTCCAGAATATCATACTCCTCACGGAGCATCTGCGTCAGGATAAAACGATTCATCTCGGAATCATCCACAATCAAGATTTTTTGTTTTCCAATTTCGTGCATTCGCTTCACATCCTCTAAGTAGTCATCACGGAAAAATTGCGCCTGTTCCGCTTTTTCGCGCCCCATTTTACAAGAAAACACAAAATTATGCAAGGCGGAGAGGAAAAATTTACAGGTGACAGTTTTCTCCGTGCAATTTCCCGAATATCATTGTAGCACACTAAAGCACCAAAAGCAAGAGAAAATCTTGCAAAAAAACAACAGAATCAGAGAAGCAACAAACCTCGTATGAATTTTCGACAAAAATCTTATGTACTTTGACAGCTTGCTTTTTTTTGTGTATAATGGTATTATAATGTTGTATTGAAGGATAGGCGCATCTGTAACTGACGGCAAGTGGAGCACCACATGGGAGCAGATCGCT
>JAZRID010000218.1:0-2359 GCA_045645125.1 Oscillospiraceae bacterium
GGTAATGTATATTCTGCATATTCGCATAAGCCTTTGCGTGTATGATTCTTTTTGTTTTTCAATGGAAGGAGCAAAAAGAACTTTTACACGCGACTTTCTTTTTCGCTTGGAAAGTGGTATAGTGACACATGGTGTATGATAAATGGTGTATGATAAGATGAATGATGAATAGAGCAAATTTGGACAACCTATTGTGATAGTGGTAAGATATTAAGATGTATTAGGATAGAAAGGATGATACTATACATATGATAGCTCTCGACCGATATCTGATTTTTGATGGTGGATTTGGTACGATGTTACAGGCGACTGGTCTACCGACAGGACACAATCCTGAGCGATTGAACCTATCGAACCAAGAGGAAATTCGCGCGATTCATGCGGCATATGCCACCGCTGGGGCGGATGTGATATCTGCGAACACCTTTGGCGCAAGCCGTCGTAAACTGGGGGAGGACCCTAGACCGTTTCTTGTCGCTGGTATTACCTTAGCGAAAGAGGCCGCCGCACCACATGGGGCAAAAGTTGCACTGGATGTGGGACCGCTTGGTACGCTGTTGGAGCCGTTTGGCACGATGACTTTTGAGGAAGCGTACGAGGCATTTGTGGAGATTGTCACCATCGGCGCAGAGGCAGGTGCCGACCTGATTCTGATTGAAACGATGTCGGACCTACTGGAAGCAAAAGCTGCCCTGCTGGCGGCGAAAGAACATACCTCCTTACCAGTATTTGTGACGATGACCTTCGGGGAAGATGGAAAAACATTCCTCGGTGTTGACCCTGCCGCCGCCGCGGTGACATTGACCTCACTGGGCGCAGATGCCATCGGTGTGAACTGTTCCCTCGGTCCAGACAAGCTGGTGCCTGTCGTGGACACTTTGTTAGCCGCTACACATTTGCCGATTATTGTACAGCCGAATGCAGGGATTCCTCGATTGGTAGACGGAAAAACGGTGTTTGATGTGGATGCAGAGGAGTTTGCACACTGGGCGGGACGCTTTATCGAGGCTGGCGTGTCTATTCTTGGTGGTTGCTGTGGTACCACACCCTCCCATATTGCCGCCCTGCGTCGGGTCGTCGAGGGGCGCGTTCCTGTGTCGCGCAACAAGAACAGGGCAGAAACCTGCCGTGTGTGCGGTTGGCAAGGCGTGGTCGCGTGTGATATCCACCAGATTAAAACCGTGGGCGAACTGATTAACCCCACAGGACGCAAAAAGTTGACCGAAGCTCTGCATCAGAAAAACTGGGAGTATGCCGCCGAGTTGGCGATTGCCCAAGTGGAGGATGGTGCGGACTGCATCGTGGTGAACGCTGGGTTACCCGATATCGACGAAATCGAAGCACTGAGCGCGCTGGTGTTGGCGATACAGAAGGTGACGGCTGTACCGCTGGTCATCGACTGCGCCAACCCTGTCGCACTGGAACGCGCCCTGCGCGTGTGCCGTGGCCGTCCGATTTTGAACTCTGTCAACGGAAATCCAAAAAGTGTAACCGAAATTTTGCCGTTAGCTGTCAAATACGGCACAGCTCTGATTGTCCTCGCCTTGGAGGAGGGAGGCATTGCCACCGAAGCAACGGAGCGATGTGCGGCGGGTGTGCGCGTGGCAGAGATAGCGGAGCGCGCAGGGGTTGCCAAGCAGGATATCTTTGTGGATTGTCTGGCACTGTCTGCCTCTGCGTTGCAAACGGGATTGCTGGCTACCGCCGAAGCCATTCGTATGGTCCATGCACAGGGATACAAAACCGTACTGGGTGTTTCTAATGTATCGTATGGACTGCCCAATCGAGAGGTGCTGAACTGCGCCTTTTTGTCCGCCTGTCTGACCGCAGGCTTGAATGTCCCGATTGTGCAGGTGGGTTCAGAGGGCATCCGTGGAACGATTGCCGCCGCTAAAGTCCTGTCGGGGGAGGATGTCGGATGTGCCCAGTATATCGCGCGCTATGCTGGGAGCGTTGCGTCCGCAGAACAGAAACTACTTTCTCTAAAAGGTTTGATTGTAGGCGGCAGAAAGAGCGAGGTGCGCGCAGCGGTGCAGAACTTGCTCCAGACGAACCAACCGTTGACGGTTATCAACGAGCATATTATCCCTGCACTGGACGAGGTGGGGCACCTGTACGAAACAGGGATTCTGTTTTTGCCACAGCTGATGGCGTGTGCAGAGGTAGTGAAACTGGCGTTTGATGTGTTGAAAGAGCATATGCCAACCGAACACGCGGAAAAGGGAACCGTGGTGCTTGCTACGGTGCGCGGTGACATCCACGATATCGGAAAAAATATTGTGAAAATGTTGTTGGAGAACTATGGCTACCGTGTGGTAGACCTCGGAAAAGATGTACACGAGGAAGCACTGGTCGCAGG
>JAZRID010000219.1:0-17364 GCA_045645125.1 Oscillospiraceae bacterium
AGATTTTCTGCTGTTTGTGGATGAGAGCCATGTGACCTTGCCACAGGTGCGTGCGATGTACAACGGCGACCGTGCGCGAAAGGAAAACCTGGTCGAGTACGGCTTTCGGTTGCCGTGTGCCTTTGATAACCGTCCGCTGACTTTTGCGGAGTTCGAGGCGCGTGTCAAGCAGGCTATCTATGTGTCCGCGACCCCAGCGGACTATGAGCGCGACCGTGCCGACCAGATGGTAGAGCAGGTGATTCGTCCCACAGGTCTGCTCGACCCCGCAGTAGAGGTGCGCCCTGTTACGGGACAGATTGACGATTTGATTGGAGAGATTCACGCACGCGCCGCGCGCAAGGAGCGCGTACTGGTCACGACGCTCACGAAAAAGATGGCGGAGGACTTGACGGAATATCTCACCAAGACAGGGATTAAGGTGCGGTATATGCACCACGATGTCGAAACGATAGAGCGCATGGCGTTGATTCGCGATTTGCGTCTGGGGGAGTTCGATGTACTGGTCGGTATCAACCTCTTGCGTGAAGGATTGGATATGCCCGAAGTCAGTCTGGTAGCAATTTTGGATGCAGATAAAGAGGGATTCTTACGCAGTGAAACCAGTCTGATTCAGACCATCGGACGCGCCGCACGCAATGCCAACGGCTTGGTGATTCTCTATGCCGATACGGTCACGCGCAGTATGCGTGCGGCGATAGACGAAACCGCACGCCGCCGTGCGATGCAGGATGCCTATAATCAGGCGCACGGCATCGTGCCTAAGACGGTGGAGAAGTCCGTGCGCGAGATTTTGGAAATTGGCAAAGCCCCTGCGGACGCACCGCGCAGGACTAACAAGAAGCGAACACGCGATGCCATCTTGCAGGAACTGGAGCAGTTGGAACGACAGATGAAAGAGGCCGCCAAGATGCTCGAATTTGAGTATGCCGCTATCCTGCGGGATAGATGGATAGAACTACAGAAAGAGGTCAAACAGTAAAGGAGGAGATTGTATGCATCTGGACACAGAGCGTGAACGGTATCAGAAGGTAATTCTCTGCATTTTCGCCGCCTTGACGGTGATTTTCGCCATCTGGACCGCTATCAATCGCAGTCACGAGGGCGTGACTTTCCGTGAAACTCTGCTGGACATCCACCAAGAAAGCAACCAGACCGTCTACACGGGCAAGTTGTACAGCACACCGTTCACGATCACCTGTTGGGAGGAGAACGGTACGAAATGGGTGACTTTCGCCGCCGAGGGAGAATACCATGCCGACTGTCGGGTGGAATACCCTGCTGGGACGATCACCACGGAACACGGCAATGAGGTGGGACGGATTCGCGTATTTTGCAACGAGGAACTGCTATTCTCTGGCGGATATGACCCCGACCCACCGAGCGCGCATATGCACTACTACGATGAAAATGGCAACTGGGATCCCATGATTCGCATACAGGCGGGCGGAAGTGGGAATCCATGGCACTACTTCTCCGTAACGGCATCGGATATTATACGGTTTGCCAATGGCCCCCAGACCTCCGTGCGTGGTAGTTGGACGATGTACTTTGTCGCACTCTTTATCACCGCCATCGGTGCAGTGCTGACCGCATTTCCTAATACGCTGTTTTACCTGCGCCACTGTTGCGATGTGCGTGACCCTGAACCCACCGATTTTTTCTACACCTCCCACAAGATTGCTTGTATCATCTATGTGGGACTGTCGCTCTTTGCGTACATAAAAGGTGTATTTCTGATAGAATGATGGGAGTGATAGTATGGCAAAGAAAAAAGACGAAAAAACCAATGTCATGCGGACATTGGAGCAGAAAAAAATAGCGTATACGGCGCATACTTACCCCCATGAGGATGGTGTGGCAGTGGACGGCGTGACGGTCGCGCAGATGTTGGGGCAGAATCCCGATGCAGTGTTTAAGACACTCGTGACCAAGGGGGCCTCTGGGGGGTACTATGTGTTTGATATCCCTGTTGCACAGACACTGGATTTGAAGAAAGCCGCCAAAGCGGTGGGGGAGAAGTCGATTGCTATGTTGCCTTCCAAAGACCTCCTCGCACTGACTGGCTATATCCACGGTGGATGTAGTCCTGTCGGGATGAAAAAGCAGTTTCCCACGGTGTTCCATGAGAGCTGTGTGGACTATGACACCGTGATGGTTTCCGCTGGGAAAATCGGCTATCAGGTGGAAGTCAACCCCAAGGACCTCCTTGCCCTGTTGCGAGCCACCACAGCGGATGTCGTGGTGTGAGAGCATAGAAAGTATGAAAGGATTTCTGCGATGCATGACAAAATTTATATCAAGGGTGCGCGGGAAAACAATCTGAAAAATATCGATGTGGAAATTCCACGCGACAAATTGGTGGTGATGACAGGTCTTTCTGGCTCGGGGAAATCCTCTCTCGCCTTTGATACCATCTATGCCGAGGGACAGCGTCGCTATGTGGAAAGTCTGTCCTCGTATGCGCGGATGTTCCTCGGGCAGATGGAGAAGCCCGATGTGGACTATATTGACGGTCTGTCCCCTGCTATCTCCATCGACCAGAAAACCACGGGCAAAAACCCACGCTCGACCGTGGGAACCGTGACGGAAATTTACGACTATTTGCGCCTGTTGTGGGCGCGTGTCGGAACACCGCACTGCCCCATCTGTGGGAAAGAGATTCGACAACAGACCATCGACCAAATTCTCGACCAGATTCTTGCCCTGCCGATGGGCAGTCGGATGCAGATTCTTGCGCCTGTGGTGCGTGGGAAAAAGGGTGAGTATCAGAAAGTATTCGAGGACGCGCGCAAGAGTGGCTATGTCCGTGTGCGTGTGGACGGTCTGCTGTATGAGCTGACCGAGGAGATTAAACCGGATAAAAATAAAAAGCATACCATTGAAGTCGTGGTGGACCGTCTGATTGTGCGCGAGGATATCCGTAAACGGCTGGCGGACAGTGTCGAAACGGCTGGCGCGCTGTCTGGTGGTATTGTGGTTGTCCATGTGCTGACCGAGGAGCGCGAGATTCTGTTCAGCCAGAATTATGCCTGTGAGGACTGCGGTATTAGTATCGAGGAACTGACCCCACGGATGTTCTCGTTCAATAACCCCTTTGGTGCTTGCCCCACTTGTACTGGTCTGGGCAGTCAGCGCAAAGTCGACCCTATGCTCGTCGTCCCAGACGAGAGCCTGTCCATTCTGGACGGTGCTATCCAGGTCAGCGGTTGGGGAAATGTCCGCAGTGACGGTATCAGTCGGATGTACTTGGATGCACTGGCGAAGAAGTACGGCTTCTCCCTGACCACGCCGTGGTGCGAACTGGACGAGAAAAGCAAAGAGCGGATTCTCTACGGCACGGACGGAGAGAAATTGGAAGTATCCTACGACCAACCGCGCGGCAAAGGGGTCTTTCAGCAGGCATTTGAGGGTGTCTGTAACAATATCGAGCGACGCTATCGCGATACCCAGTCGGAGGCTTCGCGTCGTGAACTGGAGGAACTGATGAGCGAGTGCGTTTGTCCCACCTGTCACGGAAAGCGATTGAAAAAAGAGAGTTTGGCTGTCACCGTGGGGGGTAGTAGTATCTATGATTTTACCACGCTGTCGGTGGTCGATGCCCTCCGCTTTATCGAGCAGTTGGAACTGCACGGCAATCAAGAAAAAATTGCGGCGAGTATCCGCAAGGAAATTTGTGCGCGCTTGGGATTTCTCACCAGTGTGGGATTGGAGTATCTCACCTTGGGGCGCAGTGCCGCCACGCTGTCGGGCGGAGAGAGCCAGCGGATTCGTCTGGCGACGCAGATTGGGTCGAGTTTGATGGGCGTTCTCTATATTTTGGATGAGCCTTCTATCGGTCTGCACCAGAGAGATAACGATAAACTATTGGACACCTTACGCCATCTGCGTGATATCGGTAACACTTTGATTGTCGTGGAGCATGACGAGGATACCATGCGCGCGGCGGATTATATCATTGATGTTGGCCCTGGGGCTGGGATTCATGGTGGTCAAATTTGCGCCGCTGGCACACCGCAGGAGGTGATGGACAATCCTGCCTCTCTGACAGGACAATATCTGTCTGGCAAGCGGTATATTGCCGTCCCCGAACAGCGGAGAAGTGGCAACGGCCATGCGCTGACCATCCGTGGCGCGGCGGAGAATAATCTGAAAAACATTGATGTATCCATTCCACTGGGAACGCTCACCTGTGTCACAGGTGTCAGCGGAAGCGGAAAGTCCTCGTTGGTCAATGAGATTTTGTTTAAGAAGCTGGGCGCAGATTTGAACCATATGAAGTGCCGTGCAGGAAAACACACCGCCATCGAGGGCGAGGAATATCTCGACAAGGTGATTGCGATTAACCAAAGTCCCATTGGTCGCACACCGCGCTCCAATCCTGCCACCTATACGGGGGTGTTTAACGATATCCGCGAGCTGTTCGCCGCCACCACAGAGGCAAAGGCGCGTGGCTACGGCGCAGGACGGTTTAGTTTTAATGTCAAAGGTGGACGCTGTGAGGCCTGTGCTGGGGACGGTCTGCTGAAAATCGAAATGCACTTTTTGCCCGATATCTATGTGCCGTGTGAGGTCTGTAAAGGCAAACGCTATAACAGAGAAACACTCGAAGTGCGCTACAAGGGGAAGAATATCCACGAAGTTTTGGAGATGACCGCCGAAGAGGGCAAGGAATTTTTCAAGGCAATTCCGAAAATTGGGACAAAGATGAATACCCTGTGTGATGTGGGACTGGGGTATATCAAAATTGGACAGGCGAGCACGACCCTATCGGGCGGTGAGGCACAGCGCGTCAAGCTGGCGACCGAACTGGCAAAGCGCAGTACAGGCAGTACCATCTATATCCTCGATGAACCGACGACAGGGTTGCATACCGATGATGTCGGCAAGCTGTTGGAAGTACTACAGCGTCTGGTGAACGCAGGGAATACAGTGGTGGTCATTGAGCATAATCTGGATGTCATCAAATGCGCCGACCATATCATTGACCTCGGACCAGAGGGCGGTGCAGGCGGTGGGCAAATCGTCTGTGTCGGTACACCAGAGGAAGTAGCCACCTGTGAAGTAAGTTATACGGGACACTATTTGAAAAAAATCTTACAATAACGCAAAGAGAAACGCACATAACGCGAGAGAGGAACGAGAAACATATGGAACTGTTGAGTTGGTTGGAAACGACGGACAGCGGCCACTTTTTATTCACCATTCTGGTATCTATGATTCCTATGGTGGAATTGCGCGGTGGGATTCCGTTCGGCGTGATGATGGGGATGAGCGTGCCAATGGCTTATTTGGCGGCTGTGATTGGCAATCTCATTCCCGTACCGTTTATTATCGTGTATATTCGTCGCATTTTTCAGTGGATGCGAAAACATATGCCACAGTTGGACCATCTGGTAGACAAGCTGGAGCGCAAGGCACACGAAAAGGGACGCTCCATTGCAAAGTATCAATATTTGGGGTTGGCGATTTTTGTCGCTATCCCTCTACCTGGCACAGGTGCGTGGACGGGCGCACTCGCGGCGGCATTTCTCGATATGCCCCTGCGCCGTGCCATCCCGACCGTTATTGCTGGTGTCTTAGTCGCTGGTGTCCTTATCAGTATTCTGACCTTTGGTGTCGCGAGTATTATTTGAGAGGAAGTGGAGTGCAATGATTTTGTATTTGGTGCGCCATGGGCAGTCCGAGGGGAATGTCAAACGCTATTTTCATGGCCAGACGGATTTTCCGCTGACGGAATTGGGACAACAGCAGGCAAAGCAAGTGGCTGAAAAGCTCAAGGATGCACCGTTTACGCGCTGTTGTGCCAGTGATTTACAGAGGGCATGGAACACGGCTTTAGCCTGTCTGGAGTTTCACAAGGATATCGAGCCAGAGGTCTGCCCCGACCTACGGGAGCATTTTGTCGGGGAGATGGAGAATCTCTCGTGGGAGGAGGCGGAGAAACGCTTCCCCGGTATCCCAGATAAATTTGTTTCCGACTGGTTCCACACCGTTCCGCCCGGAGGAGAGGACCCACAGGATATGTTGCGTCGTGTGGCGCAGTGTGTCGATGCCATTATCGCACGCGGAGAAGATACCCTGCTAGTATCCCATTTCGGTACGATGGCCCTCATTGCGGTACATCTCGGCGTGATGACAGAGCAGGAAGTTGACACCGTTGGTTTTGGACAGGGGTGCTATACCGCCATCGAGATTACGGAGCAAGAGAGAAAGCTCCTGACACTGAATCAATAACCCCTTCCGCCACTTTCGCATAGAATGGCGTAAGACGGTATGAGGAAAGTGGGGGAGTGAGATGCGGTTGTGGGAGGATGCGTTGGTTGCGCTGTTGGCATCCATTGGATTGGCATCGCTGATATGGCTTTTGGTACGCTCACTCTTTTTTCTCCCCGTCACCGCACACCGCACATTGATTTTGCTCTGTGCCAGAGGCGATGGGGAGGGCTTGGAACAGCAGGTGCGTACCCTTGCGATGCTCCGTCGGGAACACGGTATTGTGGGCGAAATTCTCGTGGTGGACTGTGGACTCAGCGAGGAGGGTAAACGCCTGTGCAGACTGTTGGCGCGTACCGAGCGCAGTGTCACCCTATGCACTGGGGACGAAATCGAAAAGTATATCACATAAAGGAGAAAACCCTATGAGTGGGAGCTGTACCATCGACGGGACAATTGTACATATCATCTTCAACAATGAGGAAAATGGCTATACGGTACTGCGCCTTGTGACGACGGACGGCGAGTTGCTGACCGTGGTTGGCACGATTCCCTGTGCCGCCCCTGGGGAAAGCCTACTGATTAACGGTCGTTGGATGGAGCATCCTGTCCACGGCACACAGGTATTGGCGGAGGAGGTGGAGCGACATATGCCCACCTCCGAGGAGGATATTATTAGCTATCTGTCCTCTGGTGTTATCAAGGGTATCGGGGAGGCAATGGCCCTGCGTCTGGTGGAGCGGTTCGGGTCGCGCACACTGCGTATTTTGGAGGAGGAGCCAGAACTACTGACAAAAATCAGAGGTATCTCCGCACGGAAAGCGCAGGAAATTGCAGAAAATTATCGGTATCAGACGGGGATGCGCCGTCTGTTGGACTTTTTGACGGGCAACAACCTGCCTGTCGGCCTTGCCATGCTTCTGTATCGGCGGTACGGCAGCGATGCGCTGGATGCCGTGCGGAATAACCCCTATTTGCTCGTGGACGAGTTGTATGGGGTCGATTTTGCCGTGATGGACGAAATTGCGCTGACAATGGGTATGGCAGGGGATAATCACCGCCGTGTCGAGGCGGCAGTTCTGTTTGAATTGAGCTATAATCTGGGCAACGGCCATGTGTTTTTGCCCAGAGAGAAATTGATTGCCGCCGCCGCGTCCCTGATTGACTGCACGGCAGACCGTGTGGAGGTGGCACTGGATGACTTAATCACACGCGGGGCGATTCGTTGTGAACAGGTCGCCAAGGTGCAGGCGTGTTATCTGCGCCGTCTGTATGACGCGGAACTTTCCGTGACACGGCGCATTGGGCAGATGTTGCGGATACCCCCTGCCAAGGGGAAAAAGGTCGAAAAAATCATTGCTCATATCGAGAAAGAACAGGGGATTACCTATGCCGAAGCACAGCGACGCGCCGTAGCACTGGCGGCCGAGTGCGGTGTGATGGTTCTCACTGGTGGCCCTGGTACGGGAAAAACGACCTCGGTGCGTGGCATTGTGGAACTGCTGGAGCGCATGGGGTATGGCATTTTATTGCTCGCTCCGACAGGCCGTGCCGCCAAGCGGTTGGGCGACCTGTGTGGACGGGAGGCGCAGACCATCCACCGCTGTCTGGGCATGAACCGACAGGCGGATACAGGGGAGATAACATTCCAAAAACATGAGAAAGAGCCCTTGGACGCGGATGCGGTGATTGTGGACGAGATGAGCATGGTGGATTTGACCTTGATGGATGCCCTGCTCGCCGCGTTGCGCCCCGATTGTCGCTTAATTTTGGTCGGTGACGCGGACCAGTTGCCCAGTGTGGGCGCAGGGAATGTATTCTCCGATTTGATACGCAGTGGTCGCGTGGAAACGGTCGCTTTGACCGAGGTATTCCGTCAGGCGCAGGAGAGTGCGATGATTTGTGCCGCCCATGCGGTCAATCAGGGGCAAATGCCAGAACTAAAAAACAATCCACAGAGCGATTTGTTCTTTATGCGCCGTCGTGACCCCATCGCGGCGGTGGATTTGGTCGTGGAACTGTGTGGTAAGCGTCTGCCAGAGAAAATGGGGATTCCTGCCACGCAGATTCAAGTGCTGTGTCCCACGCGAAAAGGGGAGTGGGGCACGGTACAGCTCAACCGTGCGCTACAGGCCGCCCTCAATCCCCCTGCCCACGACAAACGGCAGAAGGTATGGGGCGAAACGGTGTTCCGTGAGGGCGACCGTGTGATGCAGATTCGCAACGACTACGAGGTGCTGTGGGAACGCGCAGACGGGTTCTGTGGCGCAGGAATGTTCAACGGCGATGTGGGTGTCATCGAGGAGATTGAACCGAGTGGCGATAGTCTGCGGATACGGTTTGATGACCGTGTGGCGATATACCACACGGATATGCTTAACGAATTGGAATTGGCTTATGCAGTGACGGTGCATAAGGCGCAGGGCAGTGAGTACCGCGCCGTGGTGCTGGTGTCGCTCCCTGCCGCCCCTGCTTTGATGGTGCGTGGGGTGCTGTATACGGCTGTCACCAGAGCGCGAGAGCTGTTGGTCATCGTGGGTGATGACGGCGCACTCGACCGTATGGTGGAGAATGATAAACAACAGAGAAGATATTCGGGTCTGCGCTGGCGATTGAAACATATGGGCTGAGCTATCCCCTCCGTCAAAATCTTCGATTTTTCCACCTCCCCTTGCTACACAAGGGGAGGCTTTTACTGCTACAATGCAAAAAAAGAGTGCGCTACGGTTATCCGCAACGCGCCCCTATCCTTGTTGATTCTCCACAAACTCAATGACATCTGCAATCTGACAGTGCAAAATCTGGCACAGCGCATCCAGTGTATTGGTCGATACCGATTCCCCTGCCTTTAATCTGCGGATGGTGGAACTACTGATTTTTCCTTTGACCTCCAATGTGTAGGTTGTCGCACTTTGTTCCTGCATGGTTTTCCACAAAGGCGCGTACGAAATCACACAATATCCCACCTTTCCTCTTGCAATATCTCTATTATTGCCTATAATGGGGGGATAGTGTTATCGGCAATATTGCCGATATAGAAGGAGGTTATTTTTATGTCAGTCAATTATCAAAAGTTGTATTCCTATCTAGTCGGTCAAATCGACGAAACACTCCGTGAAATCGCTGGATATGCCATGACCCAAACCGCTGGACGGACAGAATTGTTTGTAGTCGGGGACAAATTGAAAAATGCCCTGTTATGTGCCGAGGATATGTACCTCGATGAAACTGCGGATGAGGAGGACTGAGGGGATGGACATAAGCAAATTATTTTTCTTATCCCCTCCGAGTTCGCTTCGCTCACCCACCTCCCCTTACCATAAGGGGAGGCTTTTTTGAAAAAGTTGTGTGTATAAATCGTGGTGGGGCGTGCATACTAAGCTCGGCAAACACCGAACGCCAAAAACAAGGAGGATAAAAACGATGATGGACCATACTAAGGACGGCTGTGCTTGCACCCCCAATCGCTCCATTCGCTGTAGCGTCGAGAAGTGCGCTCACCACTGCGCTGGTGAGGCATACTGCGGTCTGGAGAGCATCCAGGTCGGTACCCACGAGGCCAACCCCACTGTTGACCAGTGCACCGACTGCCAGAGCTTCAAGCCCATGCAGTAATCCCCTTGCGCCGCCAACAGGCGGCGCAATACATAAGGGGGGATACAATGACGAAGAAAATCCGTTGTCGTTTGGCAGGCGGTGTCACAGGCGCGGTCAATGGTCTATTCGGGGGCGGTGGTGGGATGGTGTTACTGCCGTTTTTGACGAAGTGGGGCGGTGTGACCCAGCGGTGCGCCTTTGCCACCTGTATTGCCGCCGTGTATCCCATGTGTATGGTGTCGGCGGTGTTGTACTATCTGCGCGTGCGTCCTGCGCTGTCGGTGCTGTTGCCCTGTCTGTTGGGCGGTGTGGTCGGTGGTGTGATTGCAGGACTAACTTTTGAAAAAGTCCCTGTGCGCGTATTGAAGCTACTATTCGGACTGTTTCTCCTGTACGGTGCTGTGAGGTATCTGCGGTGAGCGCGTTTGTTGTGCCGTTTTTGCTCGGTGCGGTGACTGGGGTACTGTCTGGTTGGGGGGTAGGTGGTGGGACTCTGCTTACCCTCTGTCTGACGCTGTTTCTCTCGGTGGAGCATCGGGAGGCACAGGCGGTCAACCTCCTGTTCTTCCTGCCGACAGCCGCGATTAGCCTGTGGTTTCACCGCAAAAATGACCTGATTGACCGCGAAGTGTGGATACAGACGAGTATTCCTGGTGCAATGACAGCCTTGCTGTGTGCGCTACTCGCGCTGGCCGTGGATGCCTCATTTTTACGAAAACCGTTCGGGATATTTTTGCTTGTCAATGCGCTCTTACTTCTCCGCAGTGTGCGAAAGCAGTAACCAAAATTTTTGCATAAATCGCTCGATTATTCATAAATTTTTAATACCTGTTTTGGGAAATATGTGGTATACTGTTAATAGGGACGATACGCCGTATCGTCCGTCGAAAAAGCTTACTTCACTGCGTCAAGTGTCTTTTCTTGAAAAGGAGCGCACCTATGAATATTTTGTTTCTTCTGCTTCCCAAAGCAACCTGTGCCTATGTCAACGAGGATTTCACCATTCGACAGGCTTTGGAAAAAATGTCGGTGTCTGGTTTTGCGGCACTCCCCATCCTTGCCAAGGATGGTACATATCGAGGAACCATTACCGAGGGCGACTTGCTCTGGGCGATTAAGGACCTGTTTTTGATGGATATGAAAGAGGCGGAAAAGCACTCCATTATGGATATCCACCATAAACGGGATAATATTGCGGTGTCCGTCAATACCCGTGTTGAGGACCTGCTCTCCACAGCTGTCGACCAGAACTTCGTCCCTGTTGTGGATGACCGCCATACTTTCATCGGTATTATTACCCGTAAAGCGATTATGCAGTACTGCATTGACCGCTATTTCCCGAAAGATACGACCAAAAAAGAAGAAATTTGAGCCTCCCCCTATGGTAATGGGAGGTGGGTCGCCGTAGGCGACGCGGAGGGGATAAGAAACCCAACGATAAGCAAAGGGAGCGTTGCAACATCACTGCAATGCTCCCTTTTGATAGTTTGTTATGTTATCCAAGCCAGTCGGGTTTTTCGTCCTCGGGGTCGATAATGCCAACATCCTCGTCCTGCGTATCATCCTCGGTACTGCCCTCGGTATCGTCGGGGATGGTCGGCTCGTCACCGCCTGTAGTTCCGCTGTTGTCGGGGGTTTCTCCGCCACCTGTATTTTCGTTTCCACCCGTGTTCTCATCGCCACTGGTGTTTTCCCCGTTGTCAGTAGAACCGCTGTCGATGTTCTCATTGCCACCAGTTTCCACACTGCCACCATCGCCACTGTCGCCGTTGCCGATATTGTCAGGACGGCCGTTGATGCCGACCAGAATAATCTTGTCACGGCTCTGATAAGTACTTCTGGCCTCCACTTCACTGGAAATGAGATTGCCATTTCCATCGTATACATTGCGATAAGTAACGACTTTATAGCCAGTATACTCGGTCTGCTTGACGGATTCCGTACCCCAAGGGAGGTCCATCGTTTCTGTGTAGATGGTGTTGGGCGGTGTGGTGGACAGCACCTCGTTGGTCATCACCACATAGGTATCATCCGTTTTTGTGCCGTAAAGATTCACCGTCAGATTGTGGTTCTTGTAAATCACTTCGATACGGATGGGATAGCCTGTGTTGTTGCGGAAACGGAACTCTGGCCCCTCCCACGACACGGTTGCATCCATGCCCAAGTCCACATAACCAGGGTAAAAGCGGTGGTTGGCACGCTGGACAATCTCCAGATTCGCGAGTAGGGTCGCACAGTACAGGGTACTGGAAGTTTGGCAGATACCGCCGCCGACCTCCTGCACCGTTTCACCATTGCGGTATGCTGCCGCCTCACCAAAGCCACGCGCCACGGTGCGCTCTCCGACCACTTGATTGTAGTCAAAGACATCGCCGTGGTTCAAAATCGTTCCGTTGACAAAT
Source organism: Oscillospiraceae bacterium (assembly GCA_045645125.1). Classification (GTDB taxonomy): domain Bacteria; phylum Bacillota; class Clostridia; order Oscillospirales; family Oscillospiraceae; genus Pelethomonas. The sequence goes on from JAZRID010000219.1 coordinate 12,216, forward strand.
TCGCCAGAGAGTTTGACATTGCCACGGCGTACAGAGGTACCCGACACATAGGTGGTGTGGCTGGAGAGCAGGTCACGGAATAGCACAGCTTCCAACTCCTCGGCAGTCATCTCGGGGTAAACCACATCGGCAGGCAGACGAATTCGCTCACCCTGTGCCGCCGCATCCATGACATACTGCGCCGCCTCGATATCCACGCTGACACCGACCTGCCCCTCCAACACCGTACCACTCTCAATATCGTAGCGCGCAGGGAGAGCTTCGGAAGAAACGGCGTCCGCCATCGCCTGTAAATCGAGGGGGTGTCCCAGAATCGGGGTCCAGTTGGCCTCAATCGAACCATCTGCACCGCGCAGTTGCTCCACCAAGGTGTCACAATCCAGTTTGCGACCATCAATCTCCTTGGTGACATACAGACCGTCCTCTGCCAACTCATAGGAGGCATCAGCGGATTCTGTAAAAAATGCTTCTGCCATGGTATCGACGACACCGCGCAGGACGCTCTCATCGTAGGACAGCGTCGGTGACAGCGCAACTTCGTCCCCGAAAACGCTTTTTGCCATCGTCAGTGCATTGTGAAGCCAACCAGCGAAGCCCTCCTCGCGTCCTACAGCGTAGGCTTGGGAAGCCGCTTCTGCCGCGTGTGCATTCGCACCGAGTTCCAACTGGTTGAAGCGACCCAAAACTTCGCCGTCAGCGCGGACAGTGACGGTGGTGCTTTCGAGCTGTGCGCCCAACCGCCGTTCCAAAGTTCGCTGGGCATCCGCAAGGGATTGCCCCTCCAACGGAATATCCGCAATCGTAACACCAGGGAATACTCCTTCGTAAATGTGGTTTGCATATACGCCAAGTCCCACACCGCCGCCTGCCGTCAGAACGAGTGTGGTGATAAGCAGACCCAATGCTATTTTACCAAATAGACCAAGTCCGCCACTTTTTTCTGGCTCTGCAATGCGCTTGCCGCCTGTTTGCTTTGCTTGCATAGCGTCTCCTTCCTAAATAAATCGTCATAGTACTGTTGGAGCATATGCGTACTTTGACAGGCGCACAACCCCAATCTAAATTATTCTACCACTTTCGACAGAAAAAAGCATTACAAATTTGTAACAGTATTGCTATGAAATTTCTTCCTGCTCTTGCCTTGTCAAAAGGCATCTTATATAATAAACACAAAATCATTGTAAAGGAGTTTTACTACTATGAAATGGCTTGCGCTTCATATTGACACCTCTCCAGCTGGCTTGGAACCCGTCAGCGATATGTTGGGAGATTTGGGCATTGAGGGTCTTGTGATCGAGGATGAGGGGGATTTCCGCCAGTTTTTAGAGAACAACCAGCAGTATTGGGACTATGTGGACGAGGAACTGGACCGTTCGATGGCAGGAAAGTGCCGTATTACCTTCTATGTCGAGGACAACGACACGGGATTTGCTAGTGTCGCCGCAGTGCGTATCGCCATGGCAGAACTGAAAAAGGCGCACCCCGAGTATGCACCGCTGTTGCTCACGATGGACGGTGTGGAGGATGCCGACTGGGAGAACAACTGGAAGGCGTTCTATAAGCCGATGGAGATTGGCGAGCGATTGATTGTGATTCCTGACTGGGAAACTGCCGACCCGAAAGGCCGTGTTGCGCTGCGCCTGAACCCAGGTCTGACTTTCGGCACGGGCAGTCACGCCACCACCCGGCTGTGCTTGACTGCGCTGGAGAAGTTGGTGAAGCCTGGCACGCGTGTCCTCGACTTGGGATGTGGCAGCGGTATTCTCTCTATTGCCGCCCTTTTGCTCGGCGCGGACCGCGCCTATGCCTGCGATATTGACGAAAAAGCTGTCGATGTCGCCTATGAAAATGCCGCCCTCAACGGGGTGGATAGCACACGCTATACCGTCCGCGCAGGAGATGTCACCAGTGATAGCCGTCTGCGCGCCGATATGGGCGGGGAATATGATATCGTGGTGGCGAATATCGTGTCTGATGTCATCATTGCGATTGCGCCGTCCGTGCGTCCCCTCATGCGCGAAGGCGGTGTGTTTATCACCTCTGGTATCATCGACGACCGCGCAGACGAGGTGCGTGGTAAATTGGAGGAGAATGGCTTCCGTGTACTGGAAGCAAACCACTCCGAGGGCTGGTTTAGCTTCGTCTGTATGTAACAGACACACCATAGGAGGAACTGTATGCTAAAATTGCAAAACATCGTCAAGGTCTATCAGACGGGCGGTGAAACGGTCACGGCTCTGCGTGGCATTGACCTCAGTTTTCGGGAAAATGAATTTGTTGCCATTCTGGGGCACTCTGGCTGTGGTAAAACCACGATGCTCAATATCATCGGCGGTCTGGACCAGTACACCAGCGGTGATTTGATTATCAACGGACGCTCTACGAAGTCCTACCGTGACAGCGACTGGGACAGTTACCGCAACCACTCCATCGGCTTCGTGTTCCAGAGCTACAATCTGATTCCCCACCAGACGGTTCTCGCCAATGTAGAACTGGCGTTGACGCTGTCTGGTGTTAGTAAAGCGGAGCGTCGCCGTCGAGCGGTCGATGCGCTGACCAAGGTGGGATTGGCCAGTCAAATCCGCAAGCGTCCTAATCAACTTTCGGGTGGACAGATGCAACGCGTCGCCATTGCACGCGCTCTGGTCAATGACCCCGATATTCTGCTCGCCGATGAGCCGACTGGCGCACTGGACAGTGAAACCAGCGTGCAGGTCATGGATTTGCTTGCAGAAATCGCTAAGGAAAAATTGGTCATCATGGTCACGCACAACCCCGAATTGGCCGACCACTACGCAACGCGCATTGTGCGCCTGAAAGATGGTGCGATTGTGGACGATACTGCGCCGTTTGATGGGGGAGAGGAACAGCCTATACAGACCAGTAAGCGACAGAAAAAAACAGGGATGTCGTTTTTTACCGCCTTTTCCCTGTCCCTCAATAACTTGATGACCAAGAAGGGCCGTACCATTTTGACCAGTTTTGCTGGTTCTATCGGTATTATTGGTATTGCGCTGATTCTCTCGCTGTCCAATGGTATCAACAGCTATATCAATCAGGTGCAGGAGGATACGCTGTCCAGTTACCCCATCACCATCGAGGCGGAGAGTATGGACATGAGCAGTATGATGCTCTCGTTTATGGGGACGCGACAGGAAAAAATGGAAAACGAACAGCGCGAGGAGGGGCGCGTGTACTCCTCAACCGTCATGTTTGACATGATGGATGCGATGATGAACGCGGAAACCAAGACCAACAACCTCAAAGATTTTAAGAAGTGGCTGGATGAAACGGGAAACCCCGTCGCAGAACTCGCTACCATCCGCTATGGCTATGACCTCGCCTTCGATATCTACACCGAGGACACCGACGGCGCGATTGTCAAGAGCGATGTGATGACCCTCATGGAACAGGCGATGGGCGCGATGTATGGCGGAGATTACTCCTCCTATTTTAGTACGATGGGCAGTATGTACGAGTCAATGGATGTGTGGCAGGAACTGTTACCCGGGGAGCAGGGGGAGTTGATTGCCGAACAGGTTAAAAACCAGTACGACTTGGTGCATGGCAGTTGGCCTCAGAACTATGACGAAGTGGTGCTGTTTATCAGTGCCAACAACGAGATGAGTGACTTGATGCTCTATGCACTCGGCTATATCGCCAGTGACGATATGAACGAGGTGTTGAGCAAGATGATGAACGGCGAAACCATCAATGCCGAATCAATGAGTTGGAGCTATGAGGAGCTGTGCCAGACCAACTTTAAGCTGATTCTGCCAGCGGAGTATTACCAGTATGATGCCGTCACGGGTGGGTACACGGACATGACCGCCACCAGTACGGGTATGGATTATCTGTACAACAGCAGTGATATCGGTACGAAGCTGAAAGTGGTGGGCATCGCTCGTCCGAGCGCGGATTCCAACGGCGGTATGATGACGGGGGCTATCGGCTATACCAGTGCGCTGACTTCCTATGCGATTCAAGAAACAGAGAAGCAGGAGATTGTGGAAAAGCAGATGGCGGACCGTACACAGGATATCTTTTTGAATCTGCCGTTCCGTACCGAGGACTATGTAGAACCCTCTGCACAGGAAAAGACGGAGAAGATTACCGTCTATCTCAGCGAATGCTCCGCACAGGAGAAAGCGGATGCCTACATCGACATGATGAGCCAGCCCAGTGAGGAATATGTGGCAGGGGTCGTCGCACAGCAGATGGAGGGCATGACCCGCGAGAGCGTCGAGCAGATGATTGTCCAGCAGTATGCAGGCGAGATGGGCGTAGATGCGGAAACCATCGCGGGCTATATCGCAGAGATGAGCGACGAACAGCTGATGGCACAAGTGGAGGAGGCGATGACCAACGCCGTGCGTGAGCAGTATGCCGCCGCTGTGGTACAGCAGATGAGCAGTATGACCATTGAACAGTTGGCACAGGCGATGGATTTGCTGTTGGCAGGGGATGAAATGACCTTGCAGTATGCAGGTATGACCCCGATGACTGAGGAGCAGGCGGTCTACCTGTATGACAACTATATGCCCCCCGTGGTCAGCGAGGCGACTTGGGAGGAGAATATGGAGCGTCTGGGGTATGTGGATAGCGAGAGCCCTGCCACCATCAGCATCTATGCTTCTACCTTTGCCGAGAAAGATGAAATCGCTGCGCTGATTGAGGAATACAACGAAAGTGTTGCGGAGGAAGATGAAATCACCTATACGGACTATGTGGCGATGCTGATGAGTTCCATCACCGATATTATCAGCGGTATTAGCTACCTGTTGATTGCGTTCGTGTCTATCTCTCTGGTGGTGTCCTCGATTATGATTGGTGTTATTACCCTGATTAGTGTGCAGGAGCGCACCAAGGAGATTGGTATTCTGCGTGCCGTGGGTGCGAGTAAGCGCGATGTCAGCCGTGTGTTTAATGCAGAAACGATGATTGTTGGTCTGGGCGCAGGCTTGGTCGGTATCGGTACAACGCTGATTCTGATTGTGCCCATCAATGCGATTCTGTTGCACTTCACTGGGATTGAGGGCCTGAAAGCCGCACTCCCGATGGTGGGCGGTGTGAGCTTGATTGCTATTAGTGCTGTGTTGACCCTTGTGGCTGGTCTGATTCCCTCGCGTGTCGCCGCAAAGAAAGACCC
>JAZRID010000220.1:0-2068 GCA_045645125.1 Oscillospiraceae bacterium
ACCACATGCACACATACATCTGGATATAGATGTGGATATCGAATATGTAGAATACATTGTTAAGATATTAAAAGAACTATGAGCAAACAGGATAAAAAAGAACTACGGCAGCAGATTGCGTGCGAGTGGTTGGAGGAAAACTATTTGCAGTTTGGGAGTTTGAGGCATGATGTGGTAACCGACCGTCTGCAAGTGCGTTGCGCGCACAGTTTAGGCGATGAGGCGATTGGGCGATTAGGCGAGAGGCAGGAGACTTAGTGAAACCTTACCGACAAGGACATTAACACGATGGTGTGTCAATGCGTGGCGGAAAAGGGAGTGAACATATCGACCAACGAGATGTGGACTGCCCTCAAATCCGATCTTGTGCCAGCGGTACACCCACTGCGCGCATGGCTCGATGGATTAAGACCATACACAGCAGATCAGCCTGATTGGATAGACATGGTTGCTCAACAGGTGACGGTCTTACCGTCATCGTTGAGCAACAGTTTAGAGAACGCCGCAAGTGGCTACAGTTTAAGAGCACCCCATAACGCCACGAGCGTTATCGGGGACCCCGCTGAGTTTAAAGGCAAGGAATTATGGCGCGCTTGCTTCAAGAAGTGGTTTGTGGCGATGGTGGCAAGTTGGATGAAAGATGAGGTGGTGAATCACACCGTACTCGTTCTGGTAGGTCGGCAGGGCATCTTCAAGACCACATGGCTGGACAACCTTATTCCGCCCGAACTGCGTGCATACAGCAGCAAGTTGCCATTATCAGGGCAGATAAGCAAAGATGATCGTTTGCGCCTCTGTGAGAACGGTATGCTCAATATAGATGAACTAGATGCCATGTGTGGGCGCGAAATGAACATTGTGAAGTCGCTACTCACCTCCACCGATGTCAATGAACGAGCGGCGTACGGTCGCCTCAAAGAGCGCCGCGTACGCCTTGCCTCTTTCTGTGCGAGCACCAACAAACGCGAGTTCCTGACCGACATCACAGGCAACCGCCGTTGGTTGCCCTTTGAGGTGGAGAGCATACAGAATCCGTTTCATACGATTATCCCTTACGAGCGACTGTATGCGCAGGCGAAAGCGTATGTGGAGTGCGGGTATTTTGCGTATTGGTTCGACTTGGATGAGATGGAAGTCCTGGAGCAACACAACGAGGGGTTCCGTGCGCAAGAGAACGAGGAACAACTGCTACCGATACTGTTTGATGTGCCTGCGGAAGGCAAAGGTGAGTTTATGACCACAGCACAGATTAGTGAACGGTTGGTGACATACGGCAATATCAAAAAACCGATGGCGCTGAATAGATTGGGGATGTTGCTGGGTACAGTTGGGTACAGCAAAGTGAATAGACGGATAGGAGGATGCAAAACGCGTGGATGGCTTGTGTATCAAAGAGATACAGATGAAATAAATAGCTTAAAAAAGTTGCTAGTAAAATAATTGGGTACAGCAGGGCTGCAGTTTATTAAAATACCTGCACGCATACAGGCGCCTGTGAGTTTTAACAAACAACTGTTCCACTTGTCAGGTGTACCCACCTTGCAAAAATAATCATATTAACCAAACTAAATTTTTACAACTATGAACAAGAGTCAAATTCGTTTTGCTATGGCAGCACACGCTGCATGGCTTGTGATGAAAAACCCAGTATTAACCCGCGTCTACATGGAGCAATGGGAGAAACTCTATCCCCGACCTCTGTCCGCAGAAGGCGAAGAACTGACACTGTATGGGTATGTGTTTAATATCATGCATGCTGCTGTTTAATCACTTACCATTTCGCTACCCTTGCGCTCGCGTTCGGTAAGCTGGTCGCAATGAATGGAGCTAAGCTCCATTGGGCGACAGCTACCTCCGCTCTCCCCAAAAATTACAAATTTTCGGGGACCCCGAAGATTCTACTACCCTTGCGCAAAGGTAGCGCAAGGGTAGCGAAAAAGGAAGAAAGACAGACAGAAGAATGATTGATATTCAACGAAGAAATAAAACGATACGACAGCGATATTATGAGCTGTTGAAACAAGGCCATCCCGTTATGCTGGCGTATGCCATGACAGGCAGGGAATTC
>JAZRID010000221.1:0-2082 GCA_045645125.1 Oscillospiraceae bacterium
TTGTAATACTTTTCGTACTCCTCCCCGTAGTGAGAAGTAATCATCTCAGGGCTGCTCAGATAAAAATTTTGTTCCATACTCCGTTATCCTTTCTGGTCGGGAGTTCCGACCAGTATTTAGACATAATCCTCTTCACTGGCATCCAGATAGTCAGAAAAATCGGGGAAAGTAATCACAACATCCTCGTTCCAAGCAAGGTATGTGACGGAAATATCATATTGTGCATCCAGACGCATCTGTTCCGGCTCACCGTACTCATACGATACGTTTTCTACATGGAGCGAGAAACGCATATCCGTGGCCTGCAACTGACCGTTGGTATCGAAAGTGTAAATCATTCGGATATTTTTATACTGGAAGGAAGTAATCTCTCCCATCGACTCGGTGTCCAGACCGCTGGTAAGCTCCGTAAGAATCGGTACCAGATTGGTGCTACTCATATGGATGGTGTAGACCGTGCTTTCGGGGTTGTTCTCAACCGTGACACCCTCAAAAGAGAGGATTCCACCGTAGTTAGGAAGAGATACCACCGTGTTGTCCGTGGTGAGGTCTTCCTCAGAGATGAGGTCGGAAATGAGGTACTTATACTGCCCCAGAGGAACTTCGCCCAGATAGTAGGCACTGTAGAGCCAACCGTCCTTGATATAAATGGCACTGGTGGCAGGGATACCCATATACTCGACTTCGGCAATCTCGGCATACTGGAGATTTTCGTCGTTGCCAATCTGTGCGGTATATGTGGTCGTGTGCACACTCATATCTGTGGTTTCCGTATCGTCCAGTGTAAAAACTGCATCACAGTTCATCACTGTGTTACATTCCAATGCCGTCGGCTCGTCAGGTATCAGCTTCAAGAAGGAGTGCCACGCATCCATTTTTTCGGTCATCGGCCGTGCTGCGTCGGCATCAATCGCACCAGTGGCAATCAGCTGTGCCAACAGGTAAGTATCGCCAGACTTGACATTGGTAGCCAAAGCCTGATAGGTCAGCGCGGCCAAGTCATCACGGAGGAAAGGACCAGCGAAAGTCTCGGCATTGTAGAAACCCAGTTCCTGTGCAAAGGACAGAGCCTCCTTGTAGTTAAAATCCACACCGTCCTGATACCCAAGCGCACGAAGCAGGAAGGTGGTATAGTTCAAGTCGGTGCAGATATCGGTAGAGCCAAAAGTGGTGACAGACATTCCCTTCGTCAAACCATTGGTATAGAGCCATGCTACATAGGGAGCTGTCCAGTTTGGCACATCAGTAAAGGGGTGCGTGATGGTGCCGTTGGCGTAGTCAGCCTGCGCTTTCTCTTCTGCGCCATACAGACGAACCAGCATTACAGCGGCTTCTGCGCGGGTGGGTTCTCGGTCCAACTCGAAGCTCTCTCCAGTGCCACGGAACATACCAATAGCAGAAAGTTTCTGTGCTATCCCATCAAAATCAGCGGCTACGGCAGTGGTGCACAGAACAGCGCAAAACACCATCAGCGTACAGAAAAGGGACAAAAATCGTTTCATCATGTGTGTCCTCCTAAGTAATAATTTCGTACACTACTATAACACAGTTGATAGAAGTTTGCAAGAACATAAAGTGCCACCTTACACGCAATTTAAACATTACACAAGGTAGCACTTTTTTATTATTGATATCTCGCATCCGACATGCTAGCTCGTCCAGAACTTTCTTTCGTCCCGACTTTATAGCCATGCTCGTCATATAAACCGCGTCCACTTCTGCCGTAGGCGTAACAGATTTTTCCGTTGATATGATACGCAATCGGTCGATACTCCCACCATATCGCCAACCGCAACAGCGCCATCACGCCAACGGTATGCTTCAACATAATCGCATCCTTAAAGAAATCCTGCTTCAACTCCTCAGGCACTTTTCGCAACGCACAGCGATACAGGTACAGACCTACGGACAGGGATAGTATCGCCCCTATCACCAAAACGGCAAAAATAGCAACCATTCCACCCATCTCGGCGGCAACGCTGTCCAATTGTCCCAGTAGCATCAAGAGAAACCCAAACGGAATGGCAATCATATATCCTATGCCAACCAACAAAAAACCTAGCATTACCGTATTGTATGTGA
>JAZRID010000222.1:0-2026 GCA_045645125.1 Oscillospiraceae bacterium
GCTTCCAGTCGGTCCTCCTTGCTTCCATCGGACGATTCTCCCTCTGTGCGAGGGGATTCTTCCACACCCAAAAGTTCTCCTACTGTAATCCCAAACAGACGGCTCATCGCAACGAGGGTATCCAACTCGGGAATACCGTTGTCGCCTTCTCACTTGGACACTGCCTGACGGGATACCCCCAATGCGTCCCCAAGGCCCTCTTGGGATAATCGTTGTTGTTTTCTTAATTTCTGTATCCGCTGACCCAATGTCATAAGTATCGCCTCCTTCCCCTGTAGTATAGCTTTTTCGTGGTAGTTTGAACACCATCTTGCCGTTTCTTTTTGTCAACGGAGCGTTGCGTCTGGTGTTTTTGCTATTTTCTACGGTAACATCTGGAGCAAAAGCCAGATAGCAGGCTGATTTTCGTGTATCCACTCCATATCGTGCTGTTCACTGACACGAATGGCGGCAGTTTTCCACTCGTCGAAGTATTCCTGTCCTGTTTCAGCGTAAAGACGGAGTTGCGCTTCGGGCGCGATATCATCCAAAACAATTCGCATTAAATGCCCACGCAATCCAGTTTGACCACCCGCTAAGAACTGAGAGAAAATATACCGTAGCGTGTACTCCCCGTAGTAGGTCAGTTCTTTATATTCCGTAGGATGTGCGTCGATATAGTCCGCAGGTCTGGAAGATGTTGCAGGGGAGGACTCTATCATTTCAAAAAGATACGCTATGGCGTAGTCAGTATCGACTTTTCCATAGCGCACGGCTTGCGCATAACATTCCTGTTTTTGAGCCAGTACATACTTCTTCATGTCAAGGGCTTCATCCTCGACATCATCGGGAAACTTATCACGAACATCGGACACATAGTAAGAACCGTCCCTGGGTGTCCAATACTCTTTCAGGCTATATGCGCCATCTATTACATCAAAGGTAATGACGGTTGGAATATGGCTACCTCCAACGCCGTGGAAGGTATGTCCAGAGAAGCCATATGCCTCATGGAGTGCAATTCCGTAAACAGTTACCTGATTGGGCATAGGGGGGTCGCTGTCAAAGCATAGTTCCTCCTGCATGAGCAGTGCAAAACTCGCACAATGGTACAGACCATCAGGTTCGGACGATTTATGGTGGTCCAGAATGGCAGAGATGACCGCGGTAGACAAATCTTTCTCATCCGTAACGAAGTTTTCCGTCTCGGGAGTGTCTACCGTATCGGTGCTGGGTGGTTCTGTATCAACAGGATTCGTGACCGGTGGTGTGGGTTCGGTAGTCGGTATCTCTGTACTGGCGGAGGGGATGTCCTTTGTGAAGCTGTTTTCGTAGATATCCAGAAACTTAGTCACAAAGATGGCCTGTTGCTGTGCTTCCTCCGAGCCAGAAGTGACTTGCCACCCCAGCGTCTTATAGGCACTGTAGTTTTTCTTGGAGATGGGTGCCAAATCGTTTTGCTCTTGAATCAATGCGATGCCATCCGCAAACAGAACAACAAAAGTATCGAATGCTTTATGGGGTGTTTTGAATACGGCGCGTCCATACTGGTCGGCTCCGATGGTAAAATCTTCGCTGATACGCTCGTATTTTTCCTTGTCCACACGACCGATGATACCCTCCGCCCCTGGTACATACTCCTGTACCCACGGATTCCTGACACGGGGAATTGGGTCGGTCAGAAAACAAATCGCAACAACGGCACAGGTGACGACCGACAGGACGATAACCCAAAACGCTGGCTTTTTATAGTGCATGACGGACTTCACACGAACCTTGACCCCAACCTCGCCAAAGGCCAGCGGACAGGCGGCAATCCTACGGCGGTTGATGCTACAGACCACAAGTGCCTGTGTATAGTCGGCTCTCTGCTCGTTTCCCAACTTTTTGATAACTTTTTCATCACAGGCGAGTTCAATGTCCTGACACAGCAGAATATATGCCACCCACATCAGTGGATTGAACCAGTGGACCGTCAGTAGAAAGAACCCCAACGGTTTCCACCAGTGGTCTTTGCGTCGAATCTGCGCTTGCTCGTGGGCGACCA
>JAZRID010000223.1:0-2227 GCA_045645125.1 Oscillospiraceae bacterium
GAGGACACTGTGGAACACAGCAAATTGATTCGCTTTGTATCGGATATCCAATAAAAACAAAAGTGGGAGTGTTGCTGGTTGTTGCAACACTCCCTTGCTTATGGGACAATATTTGAATTACAGATTCATGCCGAATGCGCCCAGGTTGATACCGCCACCGATGCGGTCCATCGTTGCGCTCATGGCATCGTCTGCCTGACGCAGTGCATCGTTGATAGCGGACATGAGCATATCCTGCACCATCTCCACATCATCATTGTTGAGCAAATCGGGAGAGATAACCAGCTCAGCAAGCTCCTTCTTGCCGTTGCATACTGCCTTGACCGCACCGCCGCCCACAGTAGCGGTGTAGAGCGTAGCTTCAATCTCAGCCTGCTTCTCCTCAATCTCCTTCTGCACCTTCAACAACTTCTGCTGCATCTGCAACATATTGTTGCCGCCACCCAATTTGGCACCGCCAAATCTCTTCTTAGGAAATCCACTCTTAGCCATACTTTGTATTCTCCTTTTCGTAGTATTATAAATGTTTACTTTACGGTAAAACTATCAAACTTACTTCCGGCACGAATCAGTGCTTCCAGACGCTCCTCGCCTGCTATCGCCGTATCCGCCTTGCCGACCATAAAACGCACCTGTATCTCGCGTTGGAGATACTCCCCTGTTACCTCACGGAACACCTGTATCACTTCGGGACAGTCCAAGGAATCCCGTGTCAAATCATCGCCACAGCGTACAAGCAACACATCGCCCTCTAATACCCCACTGGCATCTTCCATCATCGAACGATACAAGGGGGACAACCGATTTTGATAAGTTTCGCGGAGGGTCCACCAGATAGCAGTCTGTGCTTCTTCGACTGTCTGTGTCGGGGGAGCGCACACCACGCTGTCCTTTGGTTCCTCTATCGGCAACATGGGCAATGGCTCGTCCTCGATAACAGGGATAGGCGTAGGTTCTTCCCACGGTGGGGTATCCACCACGGGCTTCTGCCGTTGCACTGGTTGTATTGGTTGTTCTACGGGTTCTCGTTTTTCTATGGGTCGCCTTTGCGGACGCTGTACCGACTGTGTTGGGGCAGATACGGTTACACCACCCTCCTCCAAGCGCGCCAGCCGTGCGTTAAGTGCCGTGACATCACCGCACAAACTCTCATCACACAGGCGCATCAGACACAACTCCGCATCCGTACGGCGATTACTGCTCATCGGCAACGCCGCCAAGGTGTTCTGTAGCTGTGTGGTCATGTACAGCAAGCGCGTTGGGTTGCATTTGGTGAGTAAGGAATCCAGTGTCGCCAAATCATACGCGCCCGACAGCAGAGCCATGCCCCCCTCCGCCGCTGTGATACGAATTAACATATCACGCGCCAGTGCGGACAACTCTCCCAACAGCGCGGCAACATCTTTTCCGCCTCTATAGAGGGCATCCAACAGGAGCAGTGCCGCCGGGACATCCCTCTGCACCAACAACTCCATCAACTTTGTGGTTTGTATACTGCCAGCCAAGCCGAGTACATCCAACACACGCGCACTATCTATAGTTGTGCCAGACACACCGCACTGGTCTAATAGACTGAGCGCATCACGCAACGCACCGTCTGCCAGTCGCGCCAACAACTGTGCCGCCTCTGGTTCCAGTGTCATGCCTTCCGCTTGCGCCACATACTGCAACCGTTCCGCAATATCCATTGGTTGAATCCGCTTGAACGCAAACCGCTGACAACGGGAGAGAATCGTCGCAGGGACTTTGTGCAACTCCGTTGTCGCCAGAATAAAAATCAGATGGGCAGGCGGTTCTTCCAGAATCTTTAATAGCGCATTGAAAGCAGGGGTGGAGAGCATATGTACCTCGTCCACAATATAGACGCGATATTTCACACGCGCAGGGGAATAAATCGCCTCATCGCGCAGGGCGCGGACATGGTCCACACCGTTATTGGATGCCGCGTCCAGCTCCAAAACATCCAACAGACTGCCGTTATCAATCCCAAGACAGGACGCGCACGCATTACATGGGTCGCCATGTACAGGATGTTCACAGTTGACCGCTTTGGAGAGAATTTTTGCACAGGTTGTCTTACCAGTACCGCGTGTTCCTGTAAACAGGTAGGCGTGGCTCAGTCGTCCCTGTTCCACCTGACGGCGCAGTGTTTCAGTAATATGTTCCTGTCCAACTACATCCGCAAATGCCTTTGGTCGCCATTTGCGATAAAGAGCCTGATACATCC
>JAZRID010000224.1:0-4253 GCA_045645125.1 Oscillospiraceae bacterium
TAGAGAAGAAGAAACAGCAGTTGAAGGAATATGATGCCCTTGCACAATCCATCTTCTATGAGATGTTTGGTGATCCTGATAATAATGAAAGGGGTTGGCAGTTAAAATTGTGGAGAGAAGTTTTCGATACTCAAACAGGAAAGTTAAATGCTAATGCAATGGTTGAAAATGGAGAATATCCTTTCTTTACTTGTTCAAAAGAAATCTACCACATTGACTGTTATGCTTTTGATTGTGAGGCCTTGTTATTGGCAGGTAATAATGCTACCGCAAATTATGATGTGAAGTATTACAATGGAAAGTTTAATGCATACCAAAGAACATATGTATTGACATTAAAAGATAATAGTCTATACTATTTCTTTAAATTTGCGTTAGAGAATAAATTATCACTATTACAAAAACAATCCATTGGTGGGATGACAAAGTATTTAACAATGGGAATTCTAGAAAAAATATCCTTTATCATTCCCCCTCTTGCCCTGCAACAAGAATTTGCCTCAAAAATCGAAGCAATAGAGAAGCAAAAGGCACTGATAAAGAAATCAATAGAGGAAGTAGAAACGCTGTTCAACAGCCGTATGAACGAATATTTCAATTAGTAGTCAACTCGTGAGTGCTACTCACGGGTTGGACCTCTAAGCTAAAATAATAGAATTATGCGAAACTTTGACTACCTGAAAGAGCTGGAACTGAATGACCTGTACCGCTTCTGCTCATCCGCAGAGGAGCTACAAGTATGCATGCCCGACCTCTCGGCCATCAGTGCCAGACGAGCCTTGGAGTACATCGTACATTCGCTCTATCAGATGAAGAACCTGAATGTATCGGAACGCGCCTCGCTCTACGAGCTGGTGGAAGGGGAGCCGTTCAAGGAATTCATCGGTGACGAACGGGTGATGATGGCCGTACACTATGTGCGCAAAGTAGGAAACTGCGGAGCACATGCAGCTACGGAGAGCAAGAAGGAATCATTCTTCTGCCTGCTCAACATCTACAATGTGGTGGGTGCCATTCTGTTGAAGCTCAAGGTAGTAGAAAGCATCAAGCCATTCGACAGGAACTTGATTCCTGAAGCCCTGCGAGGCCTGGTGATGACACCGCCTAAGGCGGTGCACATCACCCCATCCGACAAGCTTGTGGAAGCCGTAGACAAGGAGGATGTGGAATCGAATACCCCTGTAGAAGTGTTGCCAACCGACATCTCCGAAGCGGAAACCCGACGCATGTACATCGACCTGATGCTGCGTGAAGCTGGGTGGGAGATACTGGATACAGACGGACTGGTACAGCCTTCGAAGGCATGTATTGAGGTGGAACTACAAGGCATGCCCAACACCCATGATGTAGGGTTTGCCGACTATGTACTGTTCGGCAGCAATGGCAAGCCACTGGCGGTAATCGAAGCCAAACGAACCTCGGCATCGGCCATCAAGGGCAAGCATCAGGCAGAGCTGTATGCCGATTGCCTGGAAAAGCAATACGGGTTGCGACCTGTGATTTACTATACCAACGGATTCCAGACCTACATCATCGACGGACTGGGTTATCCTCCAAGAAGACTGTATAGTTTCCATACAGAAAATGACTTGGAACGCATGCTTCAAAAGCGCGGCAGAAAGGACATCACCGACTTTTCCATCAAGGACAACATCACCGACCGATATTATCAGAAAACGGCCATCAAGGCGGTTTGCGAGCATTATAACAACAAGCACCGTAGGGGATTGCTTGTCATGGCAACGGGTACGGGAAAGACACGCGTAGCCATCTCGCTGGTGGATGTACTGAAACGAAACGACTGGGTGAAGAATGTGCTTTTCCTGGCCGACCGCACATCGCTGGTGAAGCAGGCACACAAAAACTTTGTGAAGCTGCTCCCCAATGAAACCACCTGCGTACTGAATGAAAGCGGTGAGCGCGACATGAATGCGAGAATCACTTTCTCCACCTATCAGACCATGATCAACTTCATCGATACGGATGAAAAGCTGTTCTCGGTTGGTCGCTTCGACCTGATTATCATCGACGAAGCACACCGTTCCATCTTCGGCAAGTACGGAGCGATATTCAACTACTTCGATGCCATGATGATTGGGCTGACCGCCACCCCACGCGACCAAGTGGACAAATCCACTTACGACATCTTCGAAATGGAACAGGGCACTCCGAACTACGCCTACGAACACGAGGATGCGGTAAGGGATGGTTACCTGGTAGATTGCGTAGCCTACAAGCGAGGCTCGGTGATACTGAAAGAAGGTATCAAGTACAGCAGTCTGAGCGAGGAGGAGAAGGAACAGATGGAGCAGATTTGGGAGTACGAGCAGACAATGCAAGCGTTGGAACCCAGTCCGATGATGGCCGCAGAAGGCGAGGTAATGTACCAGAAAGCCAAGTATGTGCGCGACATCAACAACAACGAACTGTTTACCTACATCCATAACATTGACACCATCGACAAGGTACTGCAAGACCTGATGGAAAACGGGCTGAAGGTGCAGAGTGGCGAACGGATAGGGAAGACCATTATCTTTGCCTACCGCCATACACATGCCGAACTGATAGTAGAACGCTTCAATGCCCTGTATCCTGAATATGGAGCGGGCTTCTGCGTATTGATAGACAATCAGGTAACCTACGCCCAGGACTTGATAGACAAGTTCGAGAAGCGGGATACAGATCCTCAGATAGCCGTATCGGTGGATATGCTGGATACGGGTATCGTTGTGCCCGATGTATTGAATCTGGTATTCTTCAAGCCTGTAAAAAGCTTGATTAAATTTATACAAATGCGCGGTAGAGGTACGCGATTGTCACCAGGCATCTTTGGCAACGAGGACAAGAAGGTGTTCTACATCTTCGACTGGTGCTGTAACTTCGATTATTTCGAAAAGGAATACAATGGCAAGGAAGGTGCAAGTAGCGTGAAGTCATTGACAGAACGGATGTTTAACTTGCGTACCGACATCGCCTTCCATTTACAGCATCAGAAGTATCAGGAAGATGAGTTTACCAAGAATCTGCACGATGAATTAAAAGCGCTGTTGAAAGGGCAGGTAGCCATGCTTTCGGACAGCCACATTTCCATCCGTGCCAAGTGGGAAGAAGTCAGCCATTTCAAGCAGGATTCCGCTTGGGTATATCTCTCGGAACTGGATACGCTGACCTTGAAGAACGACATTGCTCCGTTGCTGATCAAGAACACACAGGACGAGAATGCCAAGAAATTTGATGTACTGGTTTTGGCGATAGAACTGTCCTTGCTTGACGAGGATGCGTGTGCCAACAAGACGATACAGAATGTGCAACTGGTAGCCGAAAAATTGCAGGCAAAGGCTACGATACCGCAGATTCAGGCAAAGATGGCAACCATCCAGGAAGTGCTGACTCCTATATATTGGGAAAACCTATCGCTGTCGTGGCTGGAAAAGGTGCGTAACGATTTAAGGGACTTGACCAAGTTCCTCGTAGGCGAGAAGAAGCAATGGTTCGTGATAGACATTGAGGATGTGGTATCGTACGATGGCGTGAGCACAGGCATCGCCACCCGCGTATCGTACAAGCAACGCATACTGGACTTCTTGGCAGAGAACAGAGACTTGCCGGTACTGAACAAAATCTATTCCATGGAGCAACTCACGCATGCCGATGTGTGCGAGTTGGAACGCATCTTATGGAAGGAATTGGGCAACAAGGAAGACTACGACCGCTATACGCAAAACATGCCTTGTGGGGCGAATGTGGCCATGTTTATCCGTTCCATCATCGGGGTAAACCGCAAGGAAGCCATAGAGAAATTCACCAAGTTCATTTCGGGTTCGGAACTGAATGCAGAGCAGGAAGAATTTCTCATGACCATCATTTCGTATGTATGCGAAAACGGCGACATCACTAAGGACATTGTAGTGAACGAATCTCCGTTCGACGAAAAACTGGGAGTATTCAGTTCGTACATGTTGCCATTGGCCAAATACATTGACAACATCCACAATGTGATCAACCCCGAACATACGGTGGCATAACTTTATTTCAAATACAAAACAAGTCTATAGATAATGAACCAGCAATTTTAAAAAGTTTAGGTAGACTTGTTAGCCATTGCGCCTCTTCGGAGGTGGCAGTGGCTTTTTTATGCTGCATCCCTTGCATCTTCCAAAACTTTCATTAAATTTGCAATGATTATGAAATTCATCTCATCTGATGCGGAATAAAGTATCAGAGAGAAGACATATTAAACACATAGCGTTGTG
>JAZRID010000225.1:0-1001 GCA_045645125.1 Oscillospiraceae bacterium
CCAGTATCTACCTTGTCTGGCGGTGAACGCATTAAGCTGCAATTGAGTCGATTGTTGTTCGACCAACCGCGTGTCCTTCTGCTCGACGAACCATCGAGTGACCTTGACTTGCCGACACTCCGTTGGTTGGAGCGTTTTATCCAAACTTTCCGTGGCAGTATCCTGTATATCTCCCATGATGAACTGCTGATGGAACATACTGCAACGGCAATTCTGCACATTGAACATCCGAGAGAGAGTAAGCCACCGCGTTGTACTTTCTCGCGACTGGACTATCGCACCTATGTGGAGCGCAGGCTGTTGGGGATACAGGACCAAGAACGGCGCGCCAAAAAGGAGCAAGAGGAGTACGACAATAAAATGGAGCGATATCGTCGTATCCAACAGAGCGTAGAACACGCACAAAATGCCGTGTCCAGACAGGACCCGTCTACTGGTCGTCTGCTCAAGAAAAAGATGCACGCGGTTACTTCCATGGGACGACGGTTTTCGCGTGAGGCGGAACATATGACGAAACTTCCCGAAGTCGAAGAAGCCGTTTTTCTGCGTTTTTCCTCGGAAATTATGCTACCTGCTGGGAAAACGGTATTGGACTTTCGATTGGATGCACTGCTGGCAGGGGAGAAGATACTAGCCCAGCATATCCGTCTGCGTGTGTCGGGTGGAGAGAAAATCGGCATTATCGGACAAAACGGAGCAGGAAAGACAACATTGCTCCGCATCATCGCGCAGGAATTGTGCCAAAGAAAGGACCTCTGTGCAGTCTATATGCCACAGGACTATGCAGACGAATTGCCCTTAGAGCAAACGGCACTGGACTTTCTTGCACCGAGTGGGCATCGGGACGATGTTACGCGAGCCAGTATCTTCCTGGGCAGTATGCGCTTTCAGCGTGAGGAGATGTTCCATCCCATGCAAGAGTTGTCTGGCGGTCAGAAAGCAAAGATTTTTTTGACACAAATGATGCTGCATAATGCAAATGTCTTACTTCTGGACGAACC
>JAZRID010000226.1:0-2315 GCA_045645125.1 Oscillospiraceae bacterium
GTGTTATATGTTGGCATGACCCGTGCCAGAGAAAAGCTCATTATGGTTGCTTCGATGCAGTCTGCGGCAAAAAAACTCGCTGACCTCATGGCGGTGTCATCCCTACCAGTTCCACCAGAAACCGTGGACAGCGCAAAATCAATGGCGGAGTGGATTCTGTTGCCACTTCTGCAACGGCGCGAGGCTCTGGAACTGCGTGTGATTGCCAACATGGACGAGGGCAGATACGCACTGACGGAGGATACGACATGGTGCGTCCAATTCCATGATGGGATGGATTTTGCCCACGCGCAGGTCTGTGATACAGAGGGGGAGAGAGAACTGGCGCAACCCTCCGTGTTGCCATTTGACCGTGCGGTATTGGAGTATGTCTATCCGCACAGCAATGCCTGTTTCACCCCAACCAAACTCACTGCAACCCAGATGAAAGGGCGCGGAAAGGACGAGGAGATGGCAGAAAACACCGCGCGCCCCTATTACCGCTGTAGTTTTGACGCACCACGGTTTCTCTCTGGTGAAGTGCCGTTGACCGCAGACCAGCGCGGTACGGCAACCCATCTGGTGATGCAGTATCTTCCGTTGGATGGCAGGGTATCGGATACCATACAACAGCTTATAGAACGGCGATTGCTCACGGAACAGCAGGCGAAAGCGGTGAATCGGCGCGCCATCGAACGCTTTCTTACCTCGCCACTCGCGGATGAACTGCGTGCGGCAAAGACGGTGGAGCGAGAATATCGCTTTAGCTTGTTGGTCGATGCACAGGCGTACTACGATGGGGTGTCCCCTGACGACCAAGTGCTGTTACAGGGTGTTGTGGACTTGTTTGCGGAAACGGACGATGGTATTATTGTCGTGGACTTCAAAACCGACTATGTGACGCAGGAAAATCTGGCGGAAAAAGTCCAGCACTACCGCCCACAGGTACAGGCATATAGCACGGCTCTGGAGCAGATTTTGGAAAAGCCAGTCATCCGTAGGGTACTGTATTTCCTCGGCACAGGGGAAACGATTACCATATAACGCAACAAAAAAGCACCGCCGTGACAAACAACAGCGGTGCTTTTCGTATGCAGTTTGGATTATTCCTTCACCGTGCCGTCCGCGTTAAAGACAGGCAGGGGAGCGAGGTAAGTGATATCTTCACGGGTCAGCGCGTCGCCCTCGGCGAGAATCGCAGCACGACCAGCGACGATACCGCCTGCGGTCTTGACCAATTCTTCCAGAGCGTGCAGGCTCTCGCCAGTAGAAATCACATCGTCGACAATCAGAATACGCTTGCCCTTGATGAGTGCGCAGTCGTCACTGCCGAGGAACAAATCCTGTTGGCGCAGTGTGGTGATGGAACGGACGGAAACATGGATGGGGTCAGGCATATAGACCTTGGAGCCCTTGCGTGCGATGAAGTACTTCTTTGCACCACTCTGGCGTGCCATCTCGTGAATGAGAGGGATGCTCTTAGCCTCGGCGGTGAGCATGTAGTCGTAGCTGTCAGCAGGAATACGCTTGAGTAGTTCTTCGGCACAGGCAACGGTCAGTTCGGCATCCCCGAAGATGATAAATGCGCCGATATAGAGGTCGTCAGAAACCTTGCAGAGAGGCAGTTCGCGCTCCAGACCAGCAACTTTCATAGTGTAAGTCATGTTGAAAATCCTCCATTAAAAATAGTGTGACTGTTTGGATGGTTATGGTAAGTATCAAGCATTGATGCGCTTTTTATTCAGACGGCCAATGAGTACGAATGCGACTGCGGCAAGCAGTGCAGTAACCGCACCCATAATAAAGGTGCTAGTGTAGTTGCCACTGGCGGCATAGAGTGCGTTGGAAATGGCGTTAAAAGTCAGGGACGACAGACCGAGGGACAGCATAATCACGCCGTAATTGGTAGCGGAGTACTTGGGACCGAAGAAATCGGTAGAGGTAGCAGGACTAATGGCGGCCTGTGCGCCGAATGCAAATGCAGTCACCAGAACCACAATCAGGTAGAGAGGCCCGTTGACAAAAATCAACAACAGTGCGCTTGCCAGTGTCATGGCGCAGAGGAGGGTCAGTGTCTTAACGCGTCCCAACTTATCGGAGAGGGAGGACATCAACAGACGGCCTGCGGCATTGGTGATACCAGTCAGGGAAACACACATAACGGCGGCAGTTTCGCTCAAGCCGCGCTCAACACCCAGACCTTTGATGAGGGGCGTGAGCATATTCCAAGTACCATTGTACAGGAATGCACCTGCAAACAGCAACCAGAACGGCAACATACGGATAGCCTGAGAGAGCGTTTTGGATTCTGTAGCAGAAGCAGTGGTGGTGGGGAG
>JAZRID010000227.1:0-7820 GCA_045645125.1 Oscillospiraceae bacterium
TGCAAGTAACCAATGACGAAATCGTTGCACGCATCAAAGGAGGAACAAAAATATGATTGCAGTCAACCATGTGGTCAAAACTTTCGGCGGATTTCATGCGCTGGACGGTGCGACCATGACCGTCCCAGACGGCGGTGTCTATGG
This sequence comes from Oscillospiraceae bacterium, assembly GCA_045645125.1. Lineage (GTDB taxonomy): Bacteria > Bacillota > Clostridia > Oscillospirales > Oscillospiraceae > Pelethomonas. Next base: position 145 of record JAZRID010000227.1, read on the forward strand.
ATTGGTCGGCCCAAATGGTGCTGGAAAATCCACGATTATCCGCCATATTACGGGTATTTATCGACAGGACAGCGGTGAGGTGCTGGTGGACGGCATGCCAGTGTATGAGAACGCTGAGAAGAAAGCACTGATTGCCGCCATCCCCGACGACTGGTACTATTTCCCTGCCGCAACGGTCAAAGATATGATGCAGTTCTATCGTGGCTTTTATCCCCACTTTGACATGGAACGGTATGAAAAATTCAAAGAAGTGTTTAACATTTCGGAGAAGTCCAATATCCGCCGTCTGAGTAAGGGTATGCAGAAACAGGTCGCTTTCTGGCTGACGATGTGCTGTCGGGCAAAGTACCTCGTACTCGATGAGCCTGTGGACGGCCTTGACCCCGTCATGCGCCGTCAGGTGTGGAGCTTGATGATGAACGATGTCGCGGAGTACGGCACAACCGTCCTCGTGTCCAGTCATAACCTGCGTGAGTTGGAGGATGTCTGTGACCATGTGGGTATTATGAACAAGGGTAAGGTTCTGCTGGAGCGCAGTCTGTCCGACTTGCAGGAGAATATTGTCAAGTTGCAGGTCGTCTGGCAGGGCGAGCCACCCACGCTACCTGCGGAACTGGCGGTACTGCATACCTCCCATGTCGGCCGTGTGTATACCTACATCGTGCGTGGTAATGCACAGAGCGTGACCGAGCAACTCGGTCGGGAACAACCCATGATGATGGAGGCCCTGCCGTTGAGCCTAGAAGAAATCTTTATCTATGAACTGGGAGGTGAACAGTATGCAGTTAAAGACATCATTCTTTAATCCCACACTGTTTCGGAAAAATTTAAGCCGTTCGTGGCCACTGTGGGGCGGTATTTCGGCAGTCGGCGCACTGATACCCCTGTATCTGTTGTTGGCATTGAATCAAGAACACGCCATGCTTATCTTGAGGAAAGACGACTTTGTAGAGTTGCTGTATGGTGCGGTCGCATATTTCCTGCCTGCGTTCACCGCTGGCTACGCCATCCTTGTGGCGATGTTCGTTTGGAGTTACCTGCATAATGCGCGGTCGGTCGGTATGATACATGCCCTCGCTATCGACCGAAAAGGTCTGTTTGTCACCAATACGCTCTCTGGCCTTGCCATGCTGTTGATTCCCTATGTGGTCGTGGGTGGCTTGCTGAGCCTCATCTTTGTGTGCTGTGGCGCGATGCACCTCGGTGCCCTCCTGACCACCATCGCCGCAGTGCTGTTGGAAAATCTGCTGTTTTTCGGTATGGGCACGCTGTGTGCCATGGTGACAGGTAATGTTATTGCAACCGCGGTGTACTATGTGGTGCTGAACTTTGCCATCCCTGCACTGGATGCTCTGGTCAATATGCTCGCCACGCAGTTCCTGTTCGGTATCACCAGCGGAACGAGCGAATGGTCTATCTGGTTCTCTCCGCTGATGGCACTGTATGACAAGGTTCGGTTAGTCTATCCCGATGCAGAAAATATCGTAAGGGAGATGTACTCTGAGATACAGGGGTATGGGTTCATTGTGCTGTACGGCGTTGTCGGTATCGCGATGTTGGCACTGAGCTATCTGTTGTACCACAACAGACGCAGTGAAAGCGCGGGCGATGTGGTCGCATTCGTGTGGTTGCGCCCCGTGTTCCGCTTCGGTATCGCACTGGTCAGTGCGCTGACGCTGGGCTTTGGTCTGTATGAAGTCTTCTGGGTTTCCCTGTTCCAAGAGGGTCGCTACGAGGATATGCTTCCCATGGCCATCTGCATGATGGTCGGTGCTGTCGTGGGCTACTACGCCGCCAGTATGTTCCTCGAAAAGTCCCTGCGCGTGTTTAAGGGCAGTCTGAAAGGGGTCGGCATCGTGTGCGCGGTCGTTGCCGTGCTGTGCGTGTCCGTTGCCTTGGATATCTTTGGCTTAGAGCGATATGTCCCCGATGTGGAGGATATCGACAGCATACAGATTAGTGGTCATATTGATATCCTCAACTGTGACACAGAGCGATTCCCCAACTTGTGCGAGGATATTCTGGAACTGCATACGGCGATTGTCGAGGACAAGGACTATATCCGCACCCACGACGGAGTTTGGCAGGAGGATGGCGAGATTCGTTGGAGAAGTATCCGTTTTATCTATCGGATGAAAAATGGCTCCGAAGTCGAGCGATATTACTATCTGCCTATGGCCGAGGAGCGTCTGCAAGATACGACCACCTATGACGGTAAGTTTGTCGCAGTTGCTCACCACCCCGATGTGCTGTTGGCAAGGGTGCTGTTGCCAGAGGGCAGTGAGATGGTGTACGGCTATCTGGAGTATTATCAGCCAACAGCGGACAACGACCGTATGTATCAGATGGCTGACTTTGACCCAACGGATTTGACTGTACTCTATGAGGCACTGCAACAGGATGCCAGAGAGGGGAATTTCGTTCTCGATTCTAACTTCTGGGAAGAGATGCTCAAAGCAGAGACGACGCAGTTTGTCCACAGTGCACACCTCTATGTGCAGTACCGCACCGTGGATGGAATCGCTATCAACCAGTACGGCAGTTATGGTTATATCTCCCTCAACCTTCAGCCGACCATGACGCATACGCTCCGCGCACTCGTCGCCATCGGCGCAGTGTCGCAACAGACTATCGACAGCTGGAGTAACGGCTAATACGGCGAAATAGAAAGGCTCCCCTGTGTAAGGGGAGCTTTTTTGTTGCTCTCTGGGGCACAAGGGGAGGCTTGGGTACGAGGCGGTCCATCTTGTTGACTTTTACAAAAATTTGCTGTTGCTCTTTGGGCAAAACTATGGTATACTACCCCCAGAACAGATGCAGTGTATTCCATTAACTAGCCGGAGTGGGATGCGTGCGAAGTCTGTGGGCCTGCCGCATAGCGGCGGGTCTTTTTTTCATTATGCCGGCCTTTTCAAATGAAATCTTTGGTACTATTATAGTGTCATATAGACTGCGAGGAGGTCACATGCCATGCCCAGTGGTAAATACAAGAATCCGCATTATGCACTTCGTATCCCCACAGAAACAATGGACAAACTAAAATATATTGCCTACAGAAATGGTCGTTCTGCCAATAAAGAGATTGAGCAGTTGATTCTCAAACATATTGGAGCGTGGGAACAACAGCATGGGGAAATTACTTTTGAGGATGGCTTTGTCCCACGGTCGAGAGATTGACGCAATTTTTCACTTGCAAAATGCAGGAAAATGTGATATAAGTTCTTTTTAGTTGAGAAATGCGTTGAATGGGAAAATAGCGTGTTTGCGTGTCCAAGAGAGGGGCGGTCATCGGCTGAAAGTCGCCCCGATGCGTGTCGCTTGGTTCGCCCAGGAGCGGTCTGTGAGAGCAGAACGGTTTTATCCCCACCGTTATCGGGGGAAAAGTGTACGCAATCGGTTTGCGTAAATGCGGGTGGTACCGCGGAAGGCTTGCCTTTCGTCCCAATGCTTTTTGGGATGAGGGGCATTTTTTATTTCAAAAAGGAGTTAAACGATAATGAGAGAACAACTGGCGAAGATTCGCTCGGAGGCATTGACCGCCTTCGCGAGTGCATCTGACCTCACGGCACTGGACGCATTGCGCGTGCAGTATCTGGGTAAGAAAGGTGAATTGACTGGCGTTTTGAAGATGATGGGCAAGCTCACCCCTGAGGAGCGTCCTGTCATGGGACAGCTCGCAAACGATGTGCGCGCCGCACTGGAGAGCGCGTTGGAGGAGCGTACCGTTGCACTGGAAAATGCCGCACTGGAACAGCGTCTGCTGGATGAAGCAATCGATGTCACTATCCCCGGACAGAGCATTTCCGTCGGCCATCGCCACCCCATGTATATCGCCCTCGACGAGATTAAAGAGGTGTTTATCGGTATGGGCTTCGATGTGCTGGACGGCCCTGAGGTCGAGCTGGCAAGCTATAACTTCGACCGCTTGAACGCCGAGGAGGGCCACCCCTCCCGTGACTGGTCGGATACCTTCTACTTCGATGAGGAGAGCCGTGTCATGTTGCGTAGCCAGACCAGCCCCATGCAGGTCCGCGCGATGGAAACCCGTTCCCTGCCCATCCGTATCATCGCCCCCGGCCGTGTCTACCGTAAGGACGAAGTGGATGCCACCCATTCCCCCATGTTCCATCAGGTCGAGGGTATGGTCATCGACAAGGGCGTGACGATGGCAGACCTCAAGGGTACACTGAATACCCTCGTGGAAGAACTGTACGGCAAGGGAACCAAGACCCGTTTCCGTCCCCACCACTTCCCCTTTACCGAGCCTTCCTGTGAGATGGATGTGCAGTGCCACAAGTGGGGTGGTGTCGGTTGCCCCACCTGTAAGGGCGAGGGCTGGATTGAGGTGCTGGGTGCCGGTATGATTCACCCCAAGGTGCTGGAGATGAGCGGTATCGACAGCGAGGTGTATACCGGTTGGGCATTCGGTCTGGGTCTGGAGCGTATCGCCATGCGTCGCTTCAAAATTGCCGACCTGCGCTTGATTTTCGAGAACGATATGCGCTTCTTGGAGCAGTTTTAAGGGTGGAGGAAACAAACGATGAATGTAAGCAGAAAATGGCTGAACGAATTTGTTCAGATTGATGCGAATGATAAAGAATTTGCCGAGGCTATGACCCTCTCTGGCTCTAAGGTCGAAGTGACCGAGGTGCAGGGCGAGGAAATCTCCAATGTCGTGGTCGGTAAGGTGCTGTCCATGAAGCGTCACGAGAATAGTGACCATATGTGGGTCTGCCAGATTGACTGCGGTGACGGCGAGCCGACCCAGATTGTCACGGGCGCACAGAATGTCAAAGAGGGCGACCTCGTCCCTGTCGCCAAGCATAAGTCCACCCTGCCCGGCGGTGTGAAGATTGAAAAGGGCAAGCTCCGCGGCGAGGTGTCCAACGGTATGCTCTGCTCTTTCAAGGAGTTGGGTCTGGACCAGCGCGATTTCCCTGCCGCCTATGAGGATGGCATCTGGATTTTGTCCGATGACCCCGAACTGGCAGGTTGCCAAGTGGGCGACGATATGCGTACTGTCGCAGGTATCGACGACCATGTGGTTGAATTTGAAATTACCCCCACCCGCCCCGACTGCCTGAGCATGATTGGTCTGGCGCGTGAGGCGGCCGCCACTTTCGGTAAGGAACTGACCCTGCACACCCCCGTGGTGAAGGGTGGTGCAGAGGGCGACCTCGTAGAGCTACTGGATGTCGAAACCCCCGACGCAGACCTGTGCCCCCGTTACAGTGCCAGAATGGTACGGAATGTGAAGATTGGTCCCTCTCCCAAGTGGATGCGTGAGCGTCTGCGCGCAATGGGTGTGCGCCCGATTAACAATATCGTCGATATCACCAACTATGTCATGCTCGAATACGGCCAGCCGATGCACGCGTTCGACTACCGCTATGTCAAGGGCGGTAAGATTATCGTGCGCCGTGCCCAAGAGGGCGAGGAACTGACCACGCTGGACGGCGTGGTGCGTAAGCTGACCCCCAATATGCTGGTCATCGCAGACGAACACCGTGCTGTCGGTCTGGCTGGTATCATGGGCGGTGAGAACAGCGAGATTGTGGACGATACCACCGATGTCGTGTTTGAGTCCGCCACTTTCGACGGTACTTGTATCCGTAAGACTGCCCTCGCACTGGGTATGCGTACCGAGGCAAGTGCCAAGTTTGAAAAAGGTCTTGACCCCATGAACACCCTGCCTGCTGTCGACCGCGCCTGTGAGTTGGTCGAATTGCTCGGCGCAGGTGAGGTCGTGGACGGCGTGATTGATATGCTCAACCATGTGCCCCATCCCACTGTGCTGGAATTGCGCCCTGAGAAAGTCAATGCCCTGTTGGGTACGGATGTTTCCGTCCCCCAGATGCAGGAGATTCTCAAGAGCCTCGGCTTCGGTGTGGACGGTGAGACCATCACCGTACCCTCTTGGCGCGCCGATGTGAAGCACTACAGCGATTTGGCGGAAGAAGTTGCCCGTTTCTACGGCTACGACAATATCCCCACCACCTTGCAGCGCGGTGAAACCACCCGTGGTGGCTATACCACCGAGCAGAAGTTGGAGAACCGCCTTGGTCAGCTGTGCCGTACCTGTGGCTACAGCGAGATTATCACCTACTCCTTCATTTCTCCCACCTACTACGATAAAATCGGTTGGGCAAAGGATGAACCCCTGCGCGATAGCCTGAAGATTCTCAATCCGCTGGGCGAGGATACCTCCATCATGCGTACCACGACCCTGCCCTCCATGTTGGAGATTCTGACACGCAACTACAACTACCGCAACCAGAATATCCGCCTGTATGAGATTGGCAAAATCTATCTCCCCGGCGGTGAGGACGGTCTGGCACATGAGAGCCGTATGTTGACCTTGGGTGCGTACGGCGAGAAGATGGACTTCTTTGCCATCAAGGGCGCAGTTGAGGCCATTCTGAAGGATATCCGCGCCGAGAATGTGGAATTTGCCCCCTGTACGACTGACCCCTCCTACCACCCCGGACGCTGTGCGACCGTCCACGCCAACGGCGAGCTGTTGGGCGTTGTGGGTCAGATTCATCCCCGTGTGGCGCGCAACTACGATGTGGACTGTGAACTGTACTGTGCAGAACTGGATATGAACGCACTGCTCCGCGCCTGCGGTGCAGAGGCACGCTATATCCCCCTGCCCAAGTATCCTGCTGTGACCCGTGATATTGCGGTTGTCTGCAAGCGTGAGATTACCATTGGCGCACTGACCGCCTGCATCCGCAAGGCGGGTGGTAAGCTGTTGCGCGGTGTGGAGCTGTTCGACATCTATCAGGGCAAGGGCATTGCCGAGGACAGCAAGAGTGTCGCGTTCAGCCTGACCATCCGCTCCGATGAGCGCAATATCGTCGCCGCCGAAGCCGACGAGGAAGTGCAGACCATTCTGGACGCACTGAAAACCGAACTGGGCGCAGTCCTGCGCTAAGACAAATCGTGTCGAATATTACATCTCTGTAACATTCCTGAATTTTCTCTTTACAGTAGGGGGAAAATTTCGTATACTGGGTGCAATATGCGAAAGAGGGAATTAACTGTTAGATATCAATGATAGACGGTGTTCAATTGTAGATTACAAGGAAAACGCGCCAAGACAGTAAACAAAATGATTTGGGAGCTGACAGAAGATGATAAAGACATATAAAGTCATGCTCTGCCCAAATAACAAACAGCAAACAAAGTTGTACCAAAGTGCAGGTGTATCCCGATTTATCTACAACTGGACGCTTTCCTATCAGCAGAAAAATTACGAATCTGGCGGAAAGTTTTTGTCCGACCATGAGATTCGTAAGCTTCTGACGCAGTTGAAACAGACAGATGACTTCCGTTGGCTGAACGAGTACAGCAACAATATAGCAAAACAGGCAGTCAAGGATGCGTGTGATGCTTACAAGAAGTTTTTCAAGGGTTTATCAACTTTCCCCAGATTCAAGTCAAAGAAAAAATCCAAACTCAGCTTCTATGTGGATACGGCAAAAATCAAAATCACGGAAACCCATGTCAAACTCGAAAAACTGACGGACAGTCGGAAAGCGAACCGTCAAAAGCTAAACTGGGTTAGGCTTACTGAACATGACCGAATCCCAGTCGGTGTTTCATATTCAAATCCTCGTGTAACCTTTGACGGTCTCCACTGGTGGTTGTCAGTCGGTGTGGAATGTGTAGAA
>JAZRID010000228.1:0-1092 GCA_045645125.1 Oscillospiraceae bacterium
CAAAATTTCTTCACGCAAAATCAACAGCACGCTATCTGTTCCTCCTCTCTATCTACAGAAGTACAAGAACACGCACTCACTGGCTTTCGCGGAGCTTGGTCAATTCCTGTAAAAAAGTGTCAATATCCTTAAATTGACGGTAGACGGACACAAAGCGCACATAGGCGACCTCGTCCACACCGCGCAATTTTTCCATCACGAGCTGTGCCACGGCATCCGTGGTCAGTTCATGTTCGCCACTGCTCTGGATATTTTGCTCAATCTCATCGGCAATCAACTCCAACTTAGCCAGTGGGACGGTTCGCTTCTCACAGGCGCGCAACATACTGTGTAGAACCTTATTGCGCTCAAACTGCTGTCGTGTCCCATCTCGTTTCACCACCACTACGGGCACGACTTCCACGGTTTCATAGGTGGTAAACCGCCGTTGGCAGGAAAGACACTCTCTGCGCCGACGGATACTCCCATCATCCGCAGGGCGACTATCCACCACTTTACTCTCTTTATATCCGCAATATGGACATTTCATCGTATCTTCCTCCCATCGTATCCCGTTTGGTTCTATTTTGCGTTGAGTATACCACAGACAGTGCGAAAATGGTAGTCGTTGTCCGAAATTTTTTTATGAATTTTGCACTTTTTTCTCATTTTCTCTGCAAAATTGGCCGTTCCTGCGTATCAAATGCGAAGACAACACACAATTCCTCCTCAATCCGTTCGACACGCGCAAAGCAAAACAGCGCGTCCAACGGAAAAGCAATAGCGGACTTCCACGGAAAGGCTACCGTCAAAATCCCCTGTTCCTTTCGCCACCACGCGTATGGTTGCCCCGACAAACGCTGGTGAAAAAAGTCATCTCGAAAGAGTTCTGTCGGTTGCATCGTCTTATTCCAGATTCTTTTTTTCCCGAACGGAAAGGCACATCCGACCCGTACACGGCGCACTGTCCCCACACGGCTCATCTCACTGCGCTCTGGTCTGCGTCGTAGTATCAACGCGCCAGCTTTCGGCTCCATCACCCCTAAGGACAACTCACCACGCTCTCCCTCCAACACGGCACGGTACAACCCGTCCCCAGGGTCCTCCATCTGC
>JAZRID010000229.1:0-3687 GCA_045645125.1 Oscillospiraceae bacterium
GGGGCAACTGGCGCGACAATGCGGTGCTGTACCGCATGAATGCCCAGTCGAACGCCATAGAAATGGCACTCAAGCGCAACGGTATCCCCTATAAAATTTACGGTGGCTTGAAGTTCTTCGACCGTGCGGAAGTCAAGGATATGCTGTCCTATCTGTGCGTGATTCACAACCCTGCCGATGATTTGCGCCTGCGCCGTATCGTCAATGTACCTGTGCGCGGTATCGGCACGACAACCATGGAAAAGGTACAGTTTGCCGCCGCGGTGGAGGGAACGAGCCTGTTCCAGATTATGAAAGAGGCAGGGCGGTTCCCTGCGCTCAAACAGGTGGCGAGCAAGTTGACCGCCTTTGCAGACATGATTGAGGAACTGCGCGCGTGTGAGGCGCGCATGGAACTGCCAGCATTCTATGATTTGGTCTGTGAAAAAACAAACTATATCAAGGCATTGCAGGAAAAAGGCGACAGAGAGAGCAAGGGGCGCGTGGAAAATGTGCAGGAATTGCGCTCCAGTATGATTGATTTCTTGGCAGATGACCCCGAAGAACCGTCCCTCGCTGGGTTCCTCGATACGGTCGCCCTGTTCTCCGACTTGGACGAGGCGAATGGGGACGACAACGCGGTGTCCCTGATGACCATGCACAGTGCCAAGGGATTGGAATTTCCTGCGGTATATGTAGTCGGCATGGAGGAGGGGATTTTCCCCGGGGGACGCGCCACAGGGCAGAGCGAGGAGATGGAGGAGGAGCGTCGCCTGTGCTATGTGGCGATGACCCGTGCCCGACAGCGGTTGACGCTGACCACCGCCCGACAGCGTATGCTCTACGGACGCACCGCCAACAATACCCCCTCTCGGTTTCTGAAAGAGATTCCCTCGGAGAATAGCGAGTGGCTCAGCCGTGCCGACCAGTACACGCGCAGAAGCGAGTGGGAGAACGGTGGTTTCAGTGGATTCGCTGGCGATTCGTTTGGTGGCTCCCAATTCTATGAAACACCGCGCCAGCCTGCGCGCCCTCCCGTGAAACCGCCTGTACCACCTGTTGGCTATCCCCCTGCCAAGTCTGCACCCAGCCTCTCCCTGACGAAAGGCGATACCATCAAGCACCGCACCTTTGGCAAGGGCTTGATTCTGTCCATCCGCCCGATGGGCAGTGACGCGTTGTTAGAGGTCGCGTTTGATGATGTGGGCACCAAAAAGCTGATGCTCAAAGCCGCCACACCCCATCTTGAAAAAGTCTAACCGAGGGCGAAAAAATTTTTTCAAAATTTTTTTGAAAAAGTGGGAACTTTTTTGGGACAGCCTGCGTCTAATCCATCGTACCCAGTTACATGGGCGAAAATAAACTTGTAAATATTAAGGAGATTACACACAATATGAAGAAGCTGCTCTCTGCCATTCTGGCACTGACTATGATGTTCGCAATGGTTGGTTGCGGTGCATCCAACAACAATGGCAACACCAACGACAACAACGGTGGTAACAACACCAACATGAGCCAGAACGCTGACACCAATGGCGACGCCAATACCGATGGCGATGCAAACACCGACGGTGAGGAGAACACCAACAACGGTGGCGAGGAGAACAACGGCGCACAGACCGAGAATATGGCTGCTCCCGATTTGACCGCATACTATGAGGACTTCATGGCTACGCTGGGCGAGGAGAACACCCCGATGATGATGCCTGCTGACCCCGATACTCTGGCCGCTTTCTACGCTGGTCTGAGCGATATCCCCACCAAGCAGTGCGTGGTCCAGCTGGCTGCTATGAGTGCTGTTGCATTCGAGTTCGCTCTGGTTGAGTGCGAGAACGCCGAGGATGTTGAGGCTGTCAAGGCTATCCTCGAGGCTCGTAAGGCATATCAGGTCGATGGTGGTGCATGGTACCCCGAGACGGTTGCCGCATGGGAAGGTGCCGAGATTGTTGTGCAGGGCAATGTTGTCGCTCTGATTCTGGCTGGCGAGGCAACTGCTGACGCTTTCTCCGCTTTCAACGGTCTGTTCGCGCAGACTTGGTAATGTAGCAAGACGGCTGTTGCCTGCAACATACGCTTTGCTCTTGTAATGAACATAGAAATGCCGTGGCAGTGCTGATACTATCTTGCGCCGCCACGGCGTTTTTGTAAAATTGATTTGAGAGGAGGCTACTTGTGGTATTTTCAAGTTTGCCATTTTTGTTCTTTTATCTCCCAGTGGTGTTGCTGATTTACAAGCTGTCACCGCTGAAACTGCGTAACCTCTTTCTTTTGCTCGCCAGTCTGTTCTTCTACGGTTGGGGAGAACCGATTTATATCCTTATCATGTTTGCCTCCATCTTCATCGACTATACCCACGGTATGTTGGTGGAGCGTTGGCGCGAGAATGATAAAAAGGCGCGCAAGGCGGTCGCCTCGTCCGTCTTTTTCAACCTGTTGCTGTTGGTCTTTTTCAAATACTATGACTTCTTGGCAGGTAGTATCAACGCGGTAACGGGGCTCTCCTTGCCGCTACTGGGGATTCCACTCCCGATTGGTATTAGCTTCTACACCTTCCAGACGATGAGCTATACCATTGATGTCTACCGTAAGGACGCACCTGTACAGAAGAATATTGTCACTTTCGGCGCGTTCGTCACACTCTTTCCGCAGTTGATTGCAGGACCGATTATCCAGTATAAGTCCGTGGCGGAGCAGTTGGAGCGTCGTCGAGAGGGCTTGGAGAAGTTCGTCAGCGGTGTACAGCGGTTCTGTATCGGTGCGGCGAAGAAAGTCCTGTTGGCGAATGCGATTGGTCAGCTCTGGGATGTGAGCCTCGCCAGTGAGAACCTCACCGTACTCGGCGGTTGGCTCGGTCTGGTCGCCTATGCGTTCCAGATTTACTTTGACTTCTCTGGCTACAGCGATATGGCGATAGGATTGGGTAAAATGTTCGGCTTTGACTTCATCGAGAACTTCAACTATCCCTATATCTCTCGTTCTGTCGTAGAGTTTTGGAAGCGTTGGCATATCTCGCTGACGGACTGGTTCCGCCAGTATGTCTATTTCCCACTGGGTGGCAACCGTGTATCCAAGCCGAAGTGGATTCGCAATATCATTATCGTCTGGCTGTTGACGGGTATCTGGCACGGCGCAGGGTGGAACTTCCTGCTGTGGGGTCTGTACTATGCGCTGTTTATGTTGGCGGAGCGTCTGTTCTTGGGACAATACCTTGAAAAGCTCCCTGTGGCACTGCGCCATGTCTATACGATGTTTGTGGTGCTGATTGGTTGGGCACTGTTTGCCGTGGAAAACATGGCACATCTGGGTCGCTATCTGGCGAGTTGCTTTGGTGGCGCACCGCTGGTGGATGCTGCCACGCTGTACAACTTGGTGAGTTATCTGCCCATGCTGGTGATTTTGTGCGTGGCCGCCACGCCGTTGAGCCGAAATCTCTGGCAGCGGTTGGGTGAACGCACCCAGCAGATTTTGACCCCGATTCTGGTGTTGGCGGCGATGGTGCTGTGTACCGCTTCGCTGGTCGATGCCAGTTACAATCCGTTCCTGTATTTCCGTTTTTAAGGAGGGACTGTGATGAAAAAAGCAATGCAACTGACCACGGCAATCTTGTTTTGCCTGTTTATCGCAGGATTTGGTGTCCTGCACCTCGCTCTGCCCGACCGCGACTTCTCTCCGACCGAGAACCGTACGCTCAGCCAGTTACCCGAATTT
>JAZRID010000230.1:0-2812 GCA_045645125.1 Oscillospiraceae bacterium
CTTCCTCGTCCTCGTCGTCCTCTTCTTCAGGTTCGGGATGCGAGTCGAAGTACTGCATCGCCTGATTCATGAGGTCAGTCTGGTCGTCCATATAGTTTACGGTGTCGAAGACGATGTTCTCGTAGCCGAACTTGTAGCCCGTAAAGCCGTTCATTACGACGGCAAGGAGCTTGAGCATACAGGACGCGAAAATCACCCATGTAGGCTCTACGACCATGTCCAGAACGATAATGCTCATGACGAGCGATATCAGGAAGGTCGAGCCGAACTTCACGCCGAAATTGATGCTTTTCTTGGTCTCAGGCTTCGTTCCGAGAGGAGCGCGGCGGCTTGAGCCTCTGCCGCGCTTCATAATCATCTCAGGAGTGAGCTTGACGGGCTTTATAGCGTTTGCCTTGATGAGCGCCGCCTTCTGCACCTTCGAGAGCTTGGGGTCGTTCTCGATGGTCTCCTCGTCCAGACCGAGCCACTTCTTGCGGTATTCCTTGTAGGAGAAGCCGACGACTGCCAGAACAGACATTCTGGCGTTCTTCAGCTCGTCGTCGATATAGTACCTGCAGAACTCGTGGAGTCTGGTCTGCCTCTGAGCGTCGATGATACTCTTCTTATTGGTGCTGAACCTACCAAGCGAGTCTAAGTAGAGGTCGCTCTGAAGACCGTGTCTCATGCCGCTGTCGGAGGCATTGACATACATCGAATAGGAGCAGAACAAGAGAAGGAAGAAGTCCAGACCGAGCGCCGCAATTTGCTCAAAAGAGGTGATTTTGATATCCGTGGTCACGATAACGATAACCGCGAAAATCAGGAACACACCGACAAAAATACCAGCGTTGTTGAGGAGACTCTTCGCCACCTTTTTCTTTTGATTATGCTCCGAGACCACAGCCTGCTCGAAGGCTTCGGCTCTGGAGCTTTTTTGTGTTTCGATTCTTTCCATGACCTATACCTCCTTTAAGGCTTGTTGCCGATGATATTTCCGAGCTTGTAGATGCCAGCGCCGATTACATTGGCTACCGTTCCGAAGAAGCACACCACGACCATCTCGTCGATGATATTACGCAGGCACACAAACAGAACGAGAAGCACCGTCCAGACCACCCAGACTGACGGGGAGCGGAAGTACGCCTTTATCTGCTTGATGAAAGGAAGGCAGGACAGGAAGGCAAAGATGAGGAACAGACCAGACATGGTCGCCTCGGAGCTTTTTTCTACCCAGATGGGAAACTGAGTGAGCGTCGCGGCGAGCGGCACAGATACATCTATCGTGACCGCTATCGTCTTGAGGATATTACCCTTCGTTCTGTTTGTCATGGGTTACACCTCCGCGTCTTCTGTTTTGGTTTCCGTTGACTCCGTAGTAGCGCCGATGTTGTTACGCACAGCTTCGACAATGGCTCTGAGTTGCTCGTCGTCCTCAAGGGTCTTCAAGCAATTCGCGTACTTGAGGTTCACAAGGTCTTTCACGCCCTGCGGCAGATTCTTGGAGTTTACATAAACGGTGGTGAGAATCTCAAGAATAGCCGCGTTGGTAGCCAGCACAGCGCCGACTACGCGGTTTCTCTCGCCTTCCATCGCACCGTACTTGTCGTAGGCTTCCTTCATGGCATCGTAGCGCTCAGAAAGACCGTTGTAGCCGTCTATCATGTTGTTAACTACGCCTACGACGGAGTTCTGACCTCCGAGTGTCTCCTCGACCTCGCCCTTGATATCCTCCAGCTTTTTCTTGGTCTCTTTGGACATCTTGGAGCTTGAGTGCTTCAGGATGAGGTTCAAAATCAAAAGTATCACAGAGCCGACAACAGAGAGCGTCTCGCCTGAATATGTACTTACGAACTCCCAGATTCGAGTGAATAATGTGTGGTAGGTACTCTCGCCGCCTTCTGACGCTTCAGGAGCTTCAGGAAGGGGCGTTTCAGGCTCAGGAGCAGGCGTTTCGACCACAGGCTCGTCAACGGTAGGGGTCTCCGTTTCGACGGTCTCTGAGGTCTCTGCGCTGGCTTCTTCGGCGCTTACGGTCATAGGAAAGACGCAGAGCGTCATTACAGCGATAAGACACAGCAATATCGCAAAAAATCTCTTTTTCATAGCGTTATCTCCTTTAGGTTAAGTCGTAGCCTTCGAGAAGCTTCTCCAGACGGTCTTCCAGCTCCTTTACGCGCGCTTCGAGGCGCTCGTTGGACTCTCGGAGGCTCTGGCACTCAAGTCTCAGCTCGACGAATTTTTGCGGCATATTCATATCGTTGGGAGAGATGAGAGTGCCGCCGCTCTTCTGTTTCTCCGCTAAAAGTTCTTCGCAAGCCCACCTGCGAGGACGCGCGCTTCCATCGAGAAGCGCCACCGTGACCTTCACCACGCCGTTAAGCTTGTCTGCAGGAACAGAGCAAGTCACGCCGCTAAGCTGGCGGTACATGGAGTCGCCGCCGCACTCGAAAATCGCTGTAGCGCCCGATGGAGCGCCTGAAAAGTCCACATACAGCTCGTCGTAGACCATTTCAGGCTGTCTTGTCAGTACGACTGCCGTACCGTTATCAAGAATCTTGTACTCCATCTTCATTCGCCGCACCTCTTAGGAATATTTCACGCCCGTGATTTCCTCGAACTCTGCCTTGGTGATTTTGCCCTTCTTGACAGCGTTCTTGACCATGTCGAGCGTCCAGAAGCCTGCGTCAAAATAAGCCTTGATTTTACTCTTCATGATGAATTACCTCCATGTCTTCGGTGGGTTCGGGAAGCTCCACATCGCACATCATAGCGATATAGTCGTTGTGGGCTTTGTTGAAGTCGGATCGTAGCCATGTCGTTCTGTGAGCCA
>JAZRID010000231.1:0-2646 GCA_045645125.1 Oscillospiraceae bacterium
TTCCAGACCTCGGCAGCAGCGGCAGCACGAGCCTCCTGTGCGACAGCCTTGATGGAACCGACAACACGACGACGAGCGCGGTTGACCTCGGGGATACGCAGGGAAACCTTCTGCTTGAGCAGCTGCTTCATCTCTGCCTCACGGGGCAGACCAGACTGGGAAGCAGGAACGAACACGCGAACGCCCTTGACGGAAACCACGATACCGCCCTTGTTCTCCTCGGTAACGACACCCTCGAGGGTCTCCTTGTTGTTGCAGGGCTCCTCGATGTTCTCCCAAACCTTAGCGGCATCCAGACGCTTCTTGGACAGGGTAGCGTAACCCTCCACATCGTTGACGCGGATAACGAACAGCTCAATCTCATCGCCGAGCTTCACGATATCCTCGGGCTTAGCGGTGGGGTCGTCGGTCAGCTGGTCCAGGGGCACATAGCCAGCCTGCTTGCAGCCCATATCAACATGGACCTCGGTGGGGGTGATGCGCGTGACCACACCGGTTACCTTATCTCCTGTATTTAAAGTATTGGTATACTGTTCAAATAATTCGGCAAAATTTTCCATGCCTTCGCTCAAAATCTTTTCACTCATCGTCTTTTTGACCTCCTTAATGATGCTCGCCGGTGTGGATGCGCCCGCGGTCAACCCAACCACTTGGCAACCAGACAACGCGTCCCCTTGGAGCTGTGCGGCGGTTTCAATCTGAAACACACGCGAACAGTGGGTGCGACAAATCTCTGTCAGGTGCTTGGTATTGGCACTTTTCGGGTCGCCCACCACAACCATTGCGTCAACCTTTGCGGAAATTTCTGCCGCTTCGGATTGTCGCATATGCGTAGCACTGCATATTGTATCAAATATTTTCAGATTTGTACACTGTTTTTTTAGAATTTCCAAAGATTTTTCCCAAACATTCCGAATTTGGGTGGTTTGGGAAACGACAGTAATCGCCATTTCTCTTACAGCCGCAGTGGTTTCAGCCCATTTTTGCACTTCGTCGGGGCCAGAAAAAACGAGGAGATTTTCACACCATCCACCGATGCCACGCACCTCTGGATGGTTCTTTTCGCCAATAATCAGGGCTTGTCGTCCCTCCTGCTGTGCCTGTTGGACCAGTTGATGCACACGCGCCACCTTGGGACAGGTGGCATCGACGATGCGTGTCCCACGCTGTTCGAGGACCTCATAGACCCACTTGCCCTCGCCGTGGGCGCGGAGCAACACGCAGTCGCCCTCGTTCGCCTGTTCGGGGGAGTCGATGACGCGCATTCCGCGCGCCGCGAGTTCGCGGACGATGTGGCTGTTATGAATGACCTCCCCCAACATACAGGAGGACGACTCTCGCTCGGAGAGTTCATACGCCATCGTCACAGCGCGGTCGACACCGAAACAGAAACCTGCACTCTTTGCCTGTATTACTTCCATGCATCCACCTCACGCATCGCATAAATTTGACGGAGAATCTCGCTGGCAATTGCACGGTTCTCCTCTGGTGTGGCACGGCGACCTGCAATCGTCGGGGTATAGGGCGCGCCAAAGACAATGGTGTAGCGGTGAAAGAGCTTCTTCTTTCCGCCACAGTAGATGGGGACGACGGGGACACCTGTGCGCGTCGCCATCATAGAAACGCCCCCCTTTGCCTCCACATCGCCCTCTTTCTCTACACGCGTTCCCTCTGGAAATACCAGTAGACGCTGGTCGTTACTGAGGGCTTTGAGGGCGGTCTTTATCGCAACAAGGTCATTGCCTCCGCGGTTGACAGGAAAGCCTCCCAGCTTGTACAACAGCCACCGCAGGATACCGTTGCGGAATAGCTCCTCCTTTGCCATGAAAGCAAGCGAAGAATCATTGGGCATGGCGAGGGCAATCAAAATTGCGTCCCACGCACTCGCATGGTTGGCACACAACAGCGCACCGCCACTGGGGATGTTCTCTACCCCAACGGCACGAAAGGGCATGAGCAGTTTGACACAGGGTCGCGCGAGCAGATAAAACCAGTGGAAGAAACGGTTCATAGCCCCACGCGCTCCTTGATGATGTTCAAAATGGTTTCACAGCTCTGGGCAAAATCAAGGTTGGTGGTATCCACAACGATGCTGTCCTCGGCAGGACGCAACGGTGCCGTGGCGCGGTGGGAGTCCTGATAGTCGCGCTGTTTCATCTCCTCCAACAGCTTGGTATACTCCGTAGGCGTACCGCGCTCCACTAACTCCTTATAACGGCGGTTGGCGCGCTCCTCGACCTCGGCGGTCAGGAAGATTTTGACCTGTGCATCGGGCAGGACGACTGTACCGATATCGCGTCCGTCCATGACCACGCTGTTCGTCCGCGCACAGGCGCGTTGCATCTCCATGAGGAAGTCGCGCACCTGCGGAATGGCGGACACATGGGAGGCGTACATGGACATCTCAGGCAGACGAATTTGGGTCGTCACATCCTCGCCATTTAAGTACATCCGCTGTAAGCCGTCCTCGCCGTACTTCATCTCAATGTGGGTTTCGGGCAATAGAGCCGTCACCGCCACCGCATCCGTCGGCTGTTGACCGCGCAGGTAGACATGGTAGCCAACGGTGCGATAAATCGCGCCTGTGTCCACATACAGAATCCCCAGTTCACGCGCAATCACACGCGCCACGGTACTCTTGCCTGC
>JAZRID010000232.1:0-8086 GCA_045645125.1 Oscillospiraceae bacterium
ACGACATGGCTACGATCCGACTTACATACCGCCAGCGGCGGCGCGAGGTCGGGGCAGTTGGAGATGTCGATGGTCACATCACCGTGGGTGCGGAGCATTTCGCCGTATTCGAGGATAGCGCGGTCGCCCTGAAAGGACTCGTTGCTCATGCCCGTAACGGTTATCTCGTTTCCAATACCGGCTGCGGCGTACCAAAACGCCGCCTGGCTCCAGTCCGCTTCTATGGAGAGATTCTGCGGATGATAGACCGCGTTGGAGGGAATGTGGTACTGCGGCGGCAGGCTTAAAGTGGCAGGAATGTGGACACCGAATTGACTGAGTGCGTACAGCGTCATGGTGAGATAGCTACTGCTCTCCAGTTGTCCCACAGGGATGAGCACACTCGGTTCGTTCAACAGCGGTAGCGCGAGGAGTAAACCAGAAAAGAATTGACTGGACACATTGCCTGGCAGACGATACTCACCCGACAAAAGCTGTCCCTGTACCGTTAAAGTGTTATTTTCGAGGGAAAAGTGGATGCCCTGTCTGCGGAAAATATCTAAATATGGTGTCAGAGGGCGCGCCATCAGTTTGGCAGACCCAGTAAAAATACCGCCACCAGCGACAGCGAGGGCAATCGGGAGTAGAAAACGCAGAGTTGTGCCAGATTCACTGCAGTCAATCTGTGGCAGAGAATCTCTCCAAATACGGTGTGGATTGATACCGCGAATGTATAAAGTGTTTCCATCGAGCGCAATCTGTGCGCCCAAGGCGCGCATGGCGCGTATCGTGGCAAGCAAATCTTCGCTCGGCACAAAATTGGTGATGGTACTTTCCCCGTCCGCCAGAGCGGACAGGATAATCAGGCGATGAGCCTGTGATTTGCTCGGCGGCGGTGTGACCGTACCGTGTAACTGTGTAGGAAAAATGGTTACTTGCATAGGGCTACCTCCGTGAAGTGACGCAACTGTTCCAAGGTTAGGCGTAGTGTTCGCGCCCGACCGATTTCTTCTAAAATCACAATATCAATGCTGTCGCCTGTGCGCTTCTTATCCGCAATAGCGGTTTCAAATATCTCAGTGGCGGAAAAAGGACAGGCGCAGGGCAGGGAAAAGCGGTGTAACAGGGACAACACGGTGTCCAGTATTCCCGTAGCACTGTATCCTAGTCGTTCCGCCGCGCGGCAGACCAGTGCCATGCCAATGGCGACTGCTTCGCCGTGTGGGATGGTATAGTGACTGCATCGCTCGACTGCGTGGCCGAGGGTGTGCCCAAAGTTGAGTAGTTTGCGCCGTCCCTGTTCGCGCTCATCACCACATACAAACGAGGCCTTAATTTCCACATTGCGCTGTACCAGTTCCTCGAGAGACGAGGGGATTTCCGCGGTCTGTAAGGTGTGCAATAGCTCCTTGTCGGCAATCAGCGCGTGTTTGATAACCTCTGCCATGCCCTCGGCAAATACTGCATCGGGGAGTGTGCGGAAGGTGTCCGTATCGCAGAGAACCAAACGAGGTTGATGAAATGCACCGGCGAGATTTTTTCCTTCTGGCAGGTCACCGGCAGTCTTGCCACCGACAGAGGCATCACACGCGGCGAGCAGTGTGGTCGGCATCTGGACGAAGTCGATACCGCGCTGATACACGGCACAGGCGAAGCCTGTCATGTCGCCCACGACACCACCGCCTAATGCAATGGCAAAATCGGTGCGTGTCAAGCCGACTTTGGCAAAAAAAGAGAGAAGTTGGGCGCAGACAGGGAGTGTCTTGTGTGCTTCCCCAGCAGGAAGTGTGTAAAAATGCACCGTAAATCCTGCGGTTTCGAGGGCGTGCAGGACGGTCTGTGCATAGAATGGTGCAACTTGGCTGTCTGTTACCAGAACACAGCGCCGTGCTGTTGTAACAGCGGTGAGGAAATCACCGCTATGTGTGAGAAGCCCTGCGCCGATGTGGACGGCGTAGGGCTGAGAAGTGGGAATCCAAACCGTAGGCATACCATCACTTCCGTTACTGAAAACTTACAAAAAGTTATAAACTTCATCAAAAGCAAACTTCTCCGTTTCATTCCTTCTTCGCTGTGTCCGCTTTCACCGAAGCTACTTGCGTTTGTGTGACACTCCAAAGGCGTAAATTCCCGACTAACGCATCGGTACACATCTACTGCATTTGTTTTCGCTATGCAATAGATTCTCCGTATCGTTTCAGATTCACACTCGCCTGCACATCTCGGTCAATGGCGTTTCCACAAATCGGACAAACATAGGTTCGTTCCGACAGCTTCAAATCTCTCTTAATATGTCCGCAGATGCAACACATCTTGCTAGACGGATAATAGCGGTCGGCAGTGATAAAGGTACTGTTGTTCCATCGGCATTTATATTCCATCTGTCGATAAAATTCATGGAAACCCTGCTCCTGCACCGCTTTGGCTAAGTGGTGATTCTTCATCATACCGCTGACATTCAAATCCTCAAGCACCACAAACATTGGTTTTCTGTTTGTGATTTCACTTGTGACCTGATGCAGATAGGTATGGCGGATATTCGTCAGTCGTCGGTTCAGCTTTAACAGCTGATGCTCCGCTTTTGTGATGTTGCAAGTTTTGCAGTAACTTTCTCCTTTCTTATTTTTGCAATATTTTCTTGAAACTTTGCGCTGTTGTCTGCGTTGGCGTTTCCGAAGCCTCTTGATTTGTCTTGTTTTATTGATATTTGTGTAGATATTGCCGTCCGAACAGACCGCTAAATCTTTTATACCGATATCAAGGCCGACACCTTCACCACTCGGAAGTTCCTGCGGTTCGGGGTATTCCACACCGACTGACAACCACCAGTGGAGACCATCGAAAGTCACCCGAGGATTGCTGTATGACACGCCTACTGGGATTCGGTCGTGTTCGGCAAGTCTGACCCAGTTCAACTTCTGACGGTTCGCTTTTCGGCTGTCAGTCAATTTTTCCAGTTTGACATGGGTTGCTGTGATTTTGATTTTTGCGGTATCCACATAAAAACTCGGTTTCGATTTTTTCTTCGACTTAAATCTGGGGAAAGCCGATAAACTCTTGAAAAACTTCTTGTAAGCATCGCAGGCATCCTTGACCGCCTGTTTCGCAATATTATTGCTGTAATCGTTCAGCCAACGGAAGTCATCTGTCTGTTTCAACTGCGTCAAAATCTTGCGAAGCTCATGGTCGGACAGGAACTTTCCGCCAGATTCGTAATTTTTCTGCTGACAGGAAAGTGTCCAGTTGTAGATAAATCGGGCTACACCTGCGTTTTGGAATAGTTTTGTCTGTTGCTTGTTGTTCGGACAGAGCATGACTTTATAGGTCTTTATCATCTTCCCTCAGCTCCCGAATTATTTTCTTCGCTTGATTGGTGTGTTTTCCTTGTATATCGTTATGATGAAGCCAACAGTTGTTTATAACTTTTTATAATTTATATTTAACAGTTAATTGCCTCTCGGATGGGGACGCATGGGAACGGTATGCGTAGGGGCGAATGGCGTTGACTTTTTCCATTAGGGAAACAAAACCAGAGGCTTTCAAACTCTGTGGTCCATCGCACAGCGCGTTGTTGGGGTCGTTGTGTACCTCAATCATCAGACCGTCCGCACCTGCGGCCGTGGCCGCCAGTGCCATCGGTGCGATGAGTTCATAGTGTCCTGTGGCATGGCTGGGGTCGACAATTACAGGCAAATGGGTCAAATGGTGGAGGACTGGTACGGCGGAGATATCCATGGTATTGCGTGTAGCGGTTTCAAAGGTGCGGATACCACGCTCACACAGAATAACCTGTTCGTTTCCGCCTGCAAGGATGTACTCCGCACTCATTAAGAGTTCCTCCAGTGTGGCAGACATACCGCGCTTGAGCAAAATCGGCTTGCGTAGTGTGCCCAATTCACGCAATAAGGTGAAATTCTGCATATTGCGCGCACCGATTTGAATGATATCGACTTGTTCAAAGAGGGGGAGGTGCTGTAAGTCGGGGAGTTCTGTGACAATCGGCAATCCTGTTATCTGCTTGGCCAGAAGAAGGAGGTCAAGTCCCTCCTTGCCCAGTCCTTGAAAGGCGTAGGGGGAGGTGCGTGGCTTGAAAGCACCGCCACGCAGTACCTGTGCGCCTGCGGCCTTGACGGTCTGTGCGGCGGCGATAAGCTGTGCCTCGCTCTCCACCGAGCAAGGGCCAGCCATGACGAGAAAATGTCCACCACCGATTTTTGCCCCATTGTCCAGTGTGATGACGGTAGCGGTATCGCGCGGTGCGGTCTTGTATCGTTCCAATGTTGACTGCTCCATATGGCACCTTCTTTTTCTAATATCTGTTTGGGCGTGATATCCTGCGGAATCAGTGAAAACGGGAGAGGGATGCTTCCTCTGTCATAGCGAAGTAATACGACGCTACAGTGTTGGTCTGGTCGCCCCATGTCGTATCAATGTGGTAGCTGATACCGTCCAGTACGGCAACCGTCCACATATGGTCCCAGTCCTCGCTGTCCACGGCGCGACACTCGATGCCCTCCAATTTGAGTAGGAGATTATAGGCCGCGGTATAGCCGTCACAGACAGCGAGCCGATTTTGAAAGACACCATAGGCACTGTGGGCAATATCGTCGCTCTGACAGTCGTGGTCGTAGTCACAGTTGGCGCACAACCAGTTGAAGTACGCTTTGGCTTTGTCGTACTGGGACATCTCCGTGTGTAGGATACCGCTGGTATACAACTGCTCGCGTGTGACAATTGCTTTCATCAGGATGCTTTCGCGATAGGCTGTAATCATCGTTTCGTCGTATAGGCTAGAGGAGAACGAGATAGAAATTTTTCCGTTGACGGTGCTGTACGAGAGGTTGATTTTGTTGTAGGTCTGTTCTGGGTAGGTACGCATGACCATCAGAAATGCGTCCATAATGGCGCGGATTTTCTGCTCAGACTGCGGTACGGTGTAGTCCAATTGCATGGTGCGTTCCCCTTGTGCGAGTATATAGCGGATATTGGCATCAATAGCGGTGGTGTCCTCTGGATTGGGGGCGAGGAAAAATGTCCCGTCACTCTGCACCAAGTCGGCCAGTGTCTGAATTTCTTTTTCCTCGCGCAGGGTCCAGTCCAAGGTAAGACGCAGATTGCTGTCCACTAGTCGGCTGAACATCGCGGCAACTTCGTTTCGGCGGATAGCGGTATCGGGTGCGAACGAGCCACTGCTGTCCGTGCCGTTGAGAATCCCCCAGCGGTAGAGGGTGAGAATATCTTGTTGATAGGGGGTGTAGTCGTTGACATCGCGGATATACTGCCCTGTGGCATAGCCGACGGTTACAACCTCGTCATTGATAGGGGTAAATAGTGTGTGCGGTAGGGCATTGGCCAACAGATGGGCAACTTCGGCGCGTGTGGCAGGGTGGTTCATATGGTCGGAAAACTCTGTGCCGATGACACCGAGGTGATATAGATAGTCGAAATACGGGGTATACCACGCGGTTTTTTCTGCAAAAAACGCCTCCGCACCGCTTTCGCTATTACCACATTCATATAGACTGCGTAGACGCGCCGCCATGGTGATGACCTCAGCAACGGTGATTTCATGGGTCGGGGCGAAGTGCGTCGTGTCGCCTTTACCGTTGGTCAGCCCGATGCTGTAGAGGGTGGCCACATGGGGATAAAACCAGTCGTCTGCGTGGATATCCACAAATCGGTCGTCGTATACAGTAGAAGGGGCAATCAGATGGTCGGCAGTCGCCTGTGCCGATACCGCGATACTCACAAGAAGTAGCAGTGCGAGTACGGTGGTGCGGAAGTTGCGTTGCATGAAGGGCTCCTTTCCTTAGGGAACTAGAATGTCCATGTCGTCCAGTGTCAATTCGTGGGTGTAAGGGTTGAAATAGGTATTGATGAGTTCCAATGTGGCAGTATCATCGAGAATATAGTAGGAGCCACCGTTGTACCAACCTGCCCCATCACCAGGGAGTGTGTGGAAGAAAATACGGTCACTGCCACAGGTAAAGGCATGTTCTCCAAGCCACAGCAGATTGGAGAGCGACAAGCCTGTGTCGGTGGATTCTGAGATAATCCGTGCGATGTCATCCAACTTGTCCAGATTAGAGAGCTGTAGCGTCTGCTTAGCGGCGGCAAGTAGAAATTCTTGCTGTGTGGCAATACGGCCAATATCTGCGTTGGGATAGCCTGTACCGTCGTTGTTCTGTCGCCAACGAAGGATTTTAATGGCATCTGCACCACTCAGTTGTCGCTCCCCGGCAGGGAAGTGGATAGACAAATCTTGATAGGGGTCGTCGTAGTCCATATCGATGGGAATGGTAAAAGTGACACCGCCGATACTGTCGACCAGTTGAACAACGGCGTTCATGTCGACAGCGATGTGGAAGTCGACAGGGATACCGAGCAGATTGGACACTTCCTGCATGGTACGGGCAAAACCGCCGTGGTGGCAGGCGTTGTTGAGTTTCTTGACCGACCACGAAACATTCAAGAGGGTATCGCGTGGCAGGCTGAGAACATGGGTGGTGCTGTTTTTGGCATCTACGGCAACGAGCAGGTTGGTGTCACTGCCACCGTTGCCGTTGTCCATGCCTCCAACTAGAATGAGGTAGAAGTCCTCTTTTCGGTCGCCATTGGTGGCAGGGGCTTGTGCCGTGGGGGACACAATGGCAGTGTTATTAGCTGGTAGCTGTGGTGGTTGCGAAACGCATTGGTACACGCCTACAGAGGCGGCCAATAGGAAAATCACACTCACGGAAAACTGTGTCATGCGCTGTAGGAGGGTCGGTCGTCGTTTCATGTCGCGGTTGCTCCTCATTGAGTGGTATCATTAGGTTTCTCTCTGTATTATATCCGACTGCCGTGTGAATGACAAGAGAAAAGCGTGGAAAAACAACTTCCGGCAGGGAGGACTGTGAAAAACTGTCCCTCTGCCGGAGGTCGCGCTATAGAGTACCGCGGTATTTGCGCTGTGTGGCGATGCCACCGCGAATGTGCCGCTGTGCTTTATTTTCTTCTAAAATTTCCTTGACTTGCAGATACAGCGGTCTGTTGTAAAGAGGTAAACGCTCTTGGATATCCTTATGTACCGTGGATTTGGACACGCCGAACTTTTTTGCGGCTTCACGCACCGTTGTGCGATTTTCTATGATGTACGCGGCAAGTTCGCAAGCGCGTTCCTCGATATTTCCTTTCAAGATATTACACGCTCCCTATCCCGATATATCCGATATCTATGCAATTTCGGGGACGATTATGCGGAGATTGTGCGGTTACATATTAAAATAGTATAGACTTCACATAGGTGATATGATATGCTGAATCTGTAACCTGTCGCAAAGGGGGGAGAGCATTGAGTCAAGCGTCCGTACAGTATTTACAAAGAAATGATGTTGTCTTCCACGAGAACAGTGTGGACACTAGTTTGTATAAAATCATCTCTGGTTCTATTGCCTTTTATACGAACTACGGAACAACACAGGAGCATTTAATTGGTGTGTCTAGTGCGCCACAGTATTTTGGAATGATGGATGCCCTGACAAGCAGACCTGCCGTCTATACCGCAGTGGCCTTGGAGCCGTCCGCGGTGTTGCATTTGCCACAGGAACAATTGGAAACTTTTCCTAAGAGTGACCCCATCAATGCACTTTCCTTGATGAAAACGCTGGCTTCGGAGTTGTGCATGGCGGATGAACGGTTGGAATATCTGGTAAAAGAACTGCACGAGATAGTCCGTGACGGAGGAGCAGGTGCAGACAAAATTGCCGCCCTCTTGGAGTATTATCCACTGGAAACGAGGAGAATTGTGGATAAATATGAGCCACCCAAGACAGCGGTTGGCACTGGTGTGGACAAGTGGTGTGACAATGTGGGGAGTATGCCAGAGCCGTATCTGAAAGGACACCGTGGCTACCCAGGCGTGATGCACCCAGAATATCGAAAATATCTGATACCTGAGGCGTTGCAATGTCCCCACTGTCACCAAAAGTTTACGACCATGCGGATTCAACTCTCTAAATTGGTGCCAGTGCGCGATACCGCAGAGGAAAAACGCTATGACCTGCGTGTGACCTATGACGACTTTGAAACAGAGTGGTATGAAATTATTACCTGTCCCAACTGTTAT
>JAZRID010000233.1:0-1821 GCA_045645125.1 Oscillospiraceae bacterium
TGCACAGGACCGTGCAGTACCGTATCTACGACATCCAGACTGAAAGTCAGGAGAGCAGAGCCGGTTACAATCTCAGCAGGCAAGGTGAGGGAGGCGAGCAGTTCCTGCACTTTGTTTCGCACAAAATCATTGTCGATGGCGGAAATGGCGTTTTGTATCTCCTCCAAGGGGGCGGAAAATAGCGTTTCCATCCCCGACTCTGTGATATGTTGTTCGACAGCCGCGTGGGTCGCTGGGCGGATAATCTGCTCAATGATGAGGTTGGATACCGGTCCACTGATCTGTGAAGCGACCGTTAGGGCAAGAATCGTACCAGCCAAGGCGAGCAGGCTGTGTATCACGCCTTTCGACCAACCGATATACAGGTACAGCCCCAGAATGGCGACGATGCAAGCATCGATGATGAGGGAAGTGGACAACAGACAGATGCTCCTTTCTTATGGCAGGAAACGCCACGCGGAAGTTTCTGCAATCAGTAACGCGGTACCGTCGCGGTGCATCCGCACATGGCCTGCGCGTTCGGTGTCCTCCAGACGCGCCACTTCGTTTAAGGTGCGGTCGTAGAGAACCAGCGCATCGCTGTACAGAACCGCCAGACGGTCGCCTACGGCACTCATATCCAAGACTTCTTCTGTCAACTCGCGTGTGGCGATGGCCTCGCCCTCCAAAGAAAAGGTGGTCAGCTGACAGATATTACTGGATTGATAGCGTCCCAACAACAGGGCACAGAAGTCCTTACCCGTCAGGGCGTAGTCGTGGAGATAGCGTTCTCCGTAGGCGTAGTTGAGCTGAATCGCTCCATCGAGTGTCAAAATCGCAAGGCGTTTGTCACACAGCAGGAGCGCGTAGTCCTTAGTGAGTGCAATATCGAGGGGGAGTGCATCGGAGATGGGATACGAACCGATACGCTCACCCGTGGCAAGTTTATATATCACCATAGTGGAGGTGAATGCACCCTTATTTTCGCCTAGAGCGAGAACAAGGAGGTGCTTTCCGTCCTGCGTAACAACGGCATCACTGAGGTAGTGGTCGTGGGAATCGAAGCTAAAGACGAGTTCCCCTTTTTTGTCATATACACTGACGGAGGTTTTGTAGCCGACTTTCTGCTCGGTGATGGCTAAGTGGTCGGTACTGCTCATGCGCGCGGAGTAGCACAGCAGTCCCTCACCACTCTGGTGCGTCCAACACAGTCCCATATGATTGAGTACATAGACCGTATTACCCTGTGCATCGCAGACGGCTACCAGTTCGTTTCCCACCGAGATAACAGGGGTAGTGATATTCGTCTGTAAATCATATAGTACCGTACCACCTTGATGGAGAATCTGTATCCCCTGTGGGTTCACCACCAACAGTTCCTCGTCCAGACGCTCGTAGAGATTGTGCTGGTGGGATGCGTATGTATAGAGGTTCTGTGTCTGTGTGCTGTTGCCATACATCAAATAACGGCGCAGGGCGGCAAGCCGTGCATTGCTTTTCCCTGTGGAAAACATGGAAACCAGCAAAACAAGGAGCAACGCCGCAACAACAGGCAGGGCGCGACGGATAAAGTGTGGTTTTCGCTTTTTCCTTTTTGTTGTTTCCTCGGCGGGAGCGGTTTGGTTGTTGTCTTTATTCGCCATTGAGCCGTTCATCCTCATACCAAAGTTTTGTCAGATACAGTCCGCCCGGCGGAACGGTAGGACCGGCGAGGGTGCGATTGCCACTCTCCAGAATGAGAGGGATATCCTCTGGGGTCAGTTTGCCCTCGGCGGCATAGAGTACCGTGCCAGTGATAGCGCGCACCACATTATACAAAAATCCGTTGGCGCAGACCTTCAG
>JAZRID010000234.1:0-1532 GCA_045645125.1 Oscillospiraceae bacterium
GATGGCGGTTACTGGGATCATCGGCTAGGTACTCGCTCAACTCCTGTGCAATACGCTCGCGAAGTTCTGCGGCAGCGGCGCGCGTATAAGTAATAATGAGAAAATCATCAATATTCGCCTGTTCTTCCCCTAAAATCCGCCGAAACAGTCGTTCCACCAAAACGCGCGTTTTACCACTACCAGCGGCCGCACTGACCAAAAGACTTCCCCCTTGGTTCTCGACGACTGCCTGTTGGCTCGGTGTGAGCTGAATCTTCATTCCTCCCTCTCCTCTCCATTGGTTTCCTCTATATAGCTCCAAAAGTCCTCTGTACGGATGGGACGAATTAGTTTCATATGGTCATTCTCGTCCATATCCATAAAATGACACGCAGAGGCAAATTCGCAGTAGGTACAGGCATTGTCACTCTCGTTGTGTCCACAGGGGTCAGCATCAATATTGCCACCGCGCAGTTCCGTCGCAATCCGTTTCAGCAAGGTGTCCACATATCGACTGAGTTTTCCCAGTTCCTCGGCAGTTGCCACGCCTTTGGTGATACTGCCATCTTTTCCAATCGACAGAGGCAAAAAGCGTGGATTCTCCAACGCACCGTGTTCCATTGCCTCCAATACGGCTGGTTCTGCCAATACCATACCACTACGGCGTAGTTCCTTATCCATGGCATCGCGTAGCTTCTGCTCCGCCACATCGCGTGGCGCATGGATGAGTACATCACGCGCCGGAAAGTACAGGATACCAGCAGGCACAATTTCCTGCCCCTGAAACAGGTGCTTGCCCTGTTTTTGTAGGGCAAAGAGATAGAGCAACAGCTGAATATTTAGGCCGTGTCGCACATCGCTCAAATCAAATGCCTTTTTACCAGATTTGTAGTCGACCACGCGGAGATATAGTTTGCCATCTTTGAGCCATCCGTCCACACGGTCCACCTTACCAACGACTGTCAAGGCTGTTTCATCGGTACGCATGGAAATAGCAGGTACCGTCCCATGTTCGCTGAAATCCAACTCAAAATACAGGGGGATGAAGTCGGACTTCTGCAGCTCCTCCGCCGCATTCTCCACAATGGTTGTGACCGTCTTACCCAACCGCCGAAACAGATATTGAAAACGCGCTTCTTTTTCCGTAAAACCTGGCAGAGAAGTTTCCATATACCCTTGAATCACTTCATCAATGAATGTCTGCAACTCCCCTTCCCCAAGGGCAGAAAAACCACCACACGCCATGACCTTGCGCGTGACATGTTCCAGTACATAGTGCATAAAGGTACCAATCTGTGTGGCATCGAATTTTGCTCCACTGCGCTCCTTGGCGCGCAGTCCGTACTGCATAAAGTAGGCGAAGTGGCAGGAATTGATTTTATCAATTTTACTGGCCGACAGTCGGTAAGTACGGCCATATAAAGCCTCCACCGCCTGTTCGGATAACCGACCGCGTGTCATACCTGCGGCGCGTTGCATTGCGGTAAGCTTCGGCGCATATTGGTCATTGGTTGCGAAATAGTCCCATAGAGGACTGCCACAATTTCCACCTG
>JAZRID010000235.1:0-1897 GCA_045645125.1 Oscillospiraceae bacterium
GCCAAAAAAGTCGATGGACAGTCTAACGGAATCCATGTTTTATGTCCTGATGGCCCTATGCCGTAACCCCATGTGTGGCATTGCTGTGGCAGAGGACATCACACAGCGCACCAACGGTCGACTGCGTATCGGCCCAGCGACCCTCTATACAATCTTGGGAAAATTTGAGCGGGAAAAGTACATTGAGGAAATCGCCGTAGAAGGGCGCAAGCGCACCTACCAAATCACCCCAAAAGGACGCACCGCCTATGAGGAGGAGCTTGTCCGCCTGCGCCACTGCTTAGAGGATGCTGAACGAGCGAAAGGAGGGTTTTTGCCATGACAGAACAGACGACCAAATATATCCATCGCCTCTGTCCCTGTGACCGCTGTGATATCGAGGGACTACAGAGTTGGTTGGAGGATATGTCCGCCGAGGGACTGTTTCTCATTGAGGACGGTGTATTCAGTCATGTGTTTTCCTTTGTGCGCGTCACCCCTGCGCGAACCAGATACCGTCTGGATGTCGCACAAAAACAAAAGCCACGCTTTTTCGACAGTGGCAACGGACTTTCCACCGAGGAGCGTGAACTATACCACGAGATGGGCTGGGAGTACCTACTGTCCTACGGCGGATTCCATATCTACCGCGCTTGCAAACCAGATGCACCCGAGCTGAATACCGAGAGCGAAACCCACGCCATGACCATCCAACTTTTCCGCAAACAGCAGAGAGATTCCCTCGTGCTAAGTCTGCTGTATATCATAGGCTTTGGCTTTCTCCACTCTAGTAGCCCATTGGGGTATCCGTTTCTTACCGCAAGCACTACAGGTATCTGTCTTTTATTGGGTATCTACGGTATTTTGGTATATCTCATAGCAAGAATCTTCCTGCGCGTGCGTCGTCTACGGCAATACGAGAAGCGTCTGTTGTCGGGCGACAGTCTGCACCACCGCAGTGCATGGCGAGAAAAAGCACTGCCTGTCTATGCCATCCGATTCCTTCCGTTTCTGTTCTCCTGTGGCATTGCGTTCGGTCTACTCTCTGGACTGTCGCGTGTCGGAACAGAAGCCCCTCTGGAAACTTTTGTAGGCACGCCACCGTTTGCCACGATTGCGGATACCATCCCCGGAGATACCACGCGGAATCGTTGGATGGACTACGAAACCACCAGAAGTTGGAACACCGCCGTTGGCACAATTACTGAGTGGAATGAAAATTGCGATGTTAAGACAGAGGACGGCACGCCCTACTTCTGTATTCTCCGCTTGGAGTACCATGAGACGATTGCTCCGTGGCTTGCCAAAGGACTGGAACGGGACTATTATACCTACGATGCCAACCGCTATCGGAAGGACCGATTCGAGGATATCGCCACCCTGCAATTGGGGGTAGACAGTGCCCGTGTGTACCGCAACCAAGGCTCGCTCTATGTCCTGATGCGCCACGGCAACCGCGTCGTTCATGCCGTTGTCATCATTCACCGCGATGGCATCCAAGAAAACCAGTGGATACTGTGGGCACAGGCGATGGCGGATAAACTGAAAGAAACCTAACATATGATGCAGGGGTGTTGCCAGATACGCAACACCCCTCGTTTTATTCCTACTTCTCCCCTATTTGCTCTGTTTCCACAGTTCCTCGAGAATATCTTCCACTTCGGGGAACATCACAAATGCGGTTGTGATGCCCATGCCCTGTGCCAAGCGCAACTTACGGCGGAGCGTCTGGGCATCGTCAAACAGAATGAACCGCGGTTCACAGTTTCCCACCAACACAAAATATTTGGCACATAAATCCTCGGAAAAGAATACCGATGGTTCTTCGCACAGCAGTTGGCACAGCGTTTCCTGCGAGATGGCGCACCCCTCGCCGTTGGGACACGGCAAGGGAAATTCCATCCGCACGCGCTGCAGA
>JAZRID010000236.1:0-2744 GCA_045645125.1 Oscillospiraceae bacterium
ATTCGGCGGAGTAAGTCCCCCACTGCACTGCCACATGAAAATCACCGTGTCCCAGCGCGATGGACACCTCACCCCGACTATCTGTTAGTAAGGTAGCGATGGTATGGAAACTCGCCTCGTTGAGCACCTGTATCTGTACACGCGCCCCCACGGCACTGTGTCCATCTGCCGTGATATGCACAGTCTTTCGACTGGTCACGGCATAGCGTGCCGTCTGGTTGTACCAGGTCACTGCGCCCTCTGTCCCAATTCGTTCGCCGTGGAGTGGATGGTCAACCTGTCCAAAGACACGAGAGTGGACAAGCAAGGTACGCGAGGACGGTGCGTTGAACCAACCACGGTCGAGAATCGGCTCTGGTTCACACGCGCCGAGGAACCGCCACTGCCCCTCACACAGGGCTTCGACCCACGCGTGATTGTCGTCGCAGTGCGCCCAACGAGGGGCATAGACCTGTCGCGCCGCAATGCCGACACTCCGCAGGGCAGACACCAAGAAAGCACTCTCCTCTCCACAGCGACCACTGCCGCAACGGTAGACCGTGAGAGGCGAGGCGGTGCGGTCATCCTGCATCTGGTACGAGGCGATTTCGTGACACCAGCGGTTGACCTCCAACACTTTTTCGGCTGTGGTGGGCAAGTTTACCACACGCTCCCACAGAGCCGTATGGAAAACCTCCCGATGAAAGGAGAGATCCTCGTCATTGACGCGGGGAAACAGGACATACTGTAAAAAGATTTCCTCCTCCAAGTCCGCGCACCACGGCGCAGAACGGCGCAAGGCGAGGGCATGGTCAACGAAGCGGAGAAAGAGGGATTCCTCATAGCAGTCCCAATCACTCTGCGGTAAATGCGTCCGCAGAAATGCTATTGCACACTCCCGTGTGATAGTAACAGCCGTACATTCCATAGTAATTCTCCTTGTATTTCATGGTAATGCCTGTCATTATAGCGCAAGCACAGGAAAAGACAAGATATGTCCGTGGGTTTTCCTTGACCCCGTCACACTTTCGCAGTATACTGCTACTTAGAAAAAATACACGACACGGAGGAATAACAATGGCAACTACCGCAAAAAAAGGCAACAAACCCGTGATGCCGTTTTACACTGTAGCGGCGATTTGGCTCGGCTACGCATTTCTGTTGGGACTGCACAGTTTTTGGGATTTTGCTATCGTGATTGTGCTATCTGTCGTGCTATTCCGTTGGCTAGATACAGCAGTTACGACAGAGGAACCACAGGCAGAACCGATGCAAGCGCAGAAAAAAGAAGAAAAATCTGAGACGGTATCCAGTGGCAATCCAGAACTCGACAAGATGATAAAAGACGGCGAATTGGCAATTCGTGAGATGCGCCGTCTGGACGACAATATCGAGGACGCGAAAATTTCGGCGGACATCGTGCGTCTGGAAAAGAGCAGTCAGGCGATTTTCGAGCAGGTGAAAGCCTCGCCCGATAAATTACCACAAATTCGGAAGTTCATGGACTACTATCTGCCCACCACGCTGAAATTGCTCAACGCCTACGACCGCATGAGCGCAACTGGCATCAGCGGAGAGAACATCGACACCACTAAGGCGAAAGTAGAAACGATGATGACGACGATTGTTTCCGCATTCGAAAAGCAGTATGATGCCCTATTTGGTGCGGATGCGCTGGATATCTCCACCGATATCACGGTACTGGAAACCATGATGGCGCGTGAGGGCTTTATCGGAGAACAGATGACGGCAGAGAGTACCAAAAACGCAGACGGTACGGACATTAAGTTAGAACTGTAAAACATAAAAAGAAAGGGAATACAACCATGAATGAGAACACCAATAGCATGATGCCTGAGTTGACACTGAACACCGAGGTCGCACAGGTCCCCACCCCCGAATTGGTACTGGGCAACGAAGCCGCCCCTGCGCCCGTGGTCGAGGAGAAGAAGCCCGAACCCGAAAAGGTGGACGACAGTATGCTCACCGAGGCGGAGCGCAAGATGGTCGATGATTTCTCTAAGAAAATCGACATCACTGACAGCCAGATGGTGTTACAGTACGGCTCTGCCGCACAGAAGAATGTCGCCGCTTTCTCCGAGAACGCTCTGAGCAGTGTCCGTACCAAGGATTTAGGCGAAGTCGGTGATGCGCTAGGCAATCTCGTTATCGAGTTGAAAGACTTCGGCGAGGAGGAAGAAAAAGGCTTCTTCGGCTTCTTTAAGAAGGCCAGCAACAAACTGGAAACCATGAAAGCGCAGTTCTCCAGTGCCGAGGCCAATGTCGAGCGCATTGCGCGTCAATTGGAACAGCATCAGGTCGTGCTGATGAAAGATATCGCCATGTTCGACCAGATGTATGACCTCAACCTCAAGTACTATAAGGAGCTGACGATGTATATCATCGCTGGCAAGAAGCGTCTGGCAGAGGTTCGTGCGACCGAGTTGGAACAGTTGCGCCAACGGGCAGAAACCACGGGTGCGACCGAGGATGCCCAAGCCTACAACGACATGGTACAGCTGTGCAACCGCTTTGAGAAGAAACTACACGATTTGGAGTTGACGCGCATGGTGTCCATCCAGATGGGTCCCCAGACCCGTATGTTGCAGAACAACGATACCCTCATGGTGGAAAAAATTCAGTCCACACTGGTCAACACCATCCCCCTTTGGAAGAGCCAGATGGTGCTGGCACTGGGCATGGAGAACAGCCGCAGAGCAACCGAAGCCCAGTCCGCCGTCACCAATGTCACCAACGAACTGCTG
>JAZRID010000237.1:0-2450 GCA_045645125.1 Oscillospiraceae bacterium
CAGCTTACTGGCGTTCATGGCATTCTGTGCGTTGACATCGACATGATTGGAAACCTCGGTAATCGTAGCAGAGAGTTCTTCCACCGCACTGGCCTGTTGGGTAGCACCCTGACTGAGTGCCTGCGCCCCACTGGACACCTGCTCACTGCTCACATCGACCTGTAGGCTGGCGGTATAGATGTCCATGATGGCGGCATTGAAACTAACCAGAATCGTGCCGATGGAGGTCTTGATACTGGCGAAATCGCCACGGTAATCTGTGACCTCTGTACGAGAAATGGTCAAATCACCGTCTGCGATACGCTCCAACAGAGCAGAAATTTCGGCTACATAGCCGTCAATGGTTTCCATAGAGAAGCGCATGGCATCGGCAAGCGTACCAAGTTCATCTTTCGACTGATAAGTAACCACTTGGTCTGCCCCCTTGAGTTTGCCTTCTGCAAGGGCTTTGGCGACATTCTGGAGTTGCTGGATGGGATTGACGAAAGCCTTCGTCAGAAGAAGTGCAATACCGATAACGGTGACGAAGCAGAAAATCGATGCAACGGAAATCATCCCTTTGCTCGTACCGACCATATGGATGGTTTCATCATAGATGACATCGGCATTATTCTCCGCCATACGGTTCAAATCCTCTGTAACAACACCGACTTCCTCCACCAGGACATCAAACTGCTCATAGTACATCTCCACCGCCCAATTGGTACGCAACTGTCGGCACAGTTCAAACAGCTTACTACTGCGTTTCTCAATGTTGTCAATCATACTCTGCAACTCATCGAGCTTTTCTACGAACGGTTCGGAGAATGAGAGTTCACGCAGATGTGCGATGCGCTCCTCTAACGCAAGAACCTCTGCCTTGGTTTCGTTGATATACTTCTCCGCCGACTGCTTATCGGGTGACATAACCGACTTACAGATACTGTTTGAAAGCTGTGTGATTTCAGCCTTCAACGCATAGGTTTCATTCGATAACTCGAATGCCTCGTCATGGAATGTGGTGAAGTTGTTTGTCATCCCATTGATTGCGACAAAGAACAAGCCGCCACAGAGCATGAGCAAGATAAGTGCCAGAGCAAATGCAGAAAAAAGTTTATCGCGGATTTTCAGATTCTTAAACATAACCGGACATTCCTTTCCATTTTTCTTTCGTGTTTCGTACCAGTATGGCTACATGGTTCACCTTGTATTATACAATATTGGCATTATTTTGCAACAATCTTTTTCACAATTCCAAAAACGAAATTGGGTGTGCCACGGCTTTTATCGTAGCACACCCAGTCAAATTGTTATATGTCGTTGTGTTAGACAGCTTTCTTGCCGCGCAAAGTCTTTTGCAACCAGTCTTTGCCATCCACAAAGCGGGAAACGATATAGGAAACCACATAGTCGCCAGAGGCGTTAATCATCGTGGCAGGGGGGTCAACCAGATTACCAATCGCAACCAGAATCGGGAACGCGAGTTCGATTTTGTCGGGGAAGAAGATGGAGCAGATGATGTACTCACCGATATATCCGCCACCAGGGACACCAGACATACCAACAGAGGACAGAACCGCCACCGCAATGACGGGAATCAACATATTCCAACCGAAGTCCTGCCCGAACACGCCCAACACAAAGGCGATTTTCAAGACACAGGAGAAGCAGGAACCATCCATGTGCATCGTTGCACCCAGAGGCAACACCATATCGCTGACATCCTTGGAAATACCTGTTTCCTCTGCGGCATCCATATTGGTGGGAATCGTGGCAACGGAGGAACAAGTACCCAGAGAAACGATGGCAGGCTTGATGATATTGCGGAGCATGACCTTGACAGCACCCTTGCCGCCGCCGAACCATGCAAACAAGGGGAATGCCGTAATTATATAGATGAAGCACAGAGGATAGTACAAAAGCAGAGCGCGACCGTAGCTCTCGGTAATCTGTGCGCCGTAAGTAGCAACCAAGTCAGCAAAGATAGCAAAGAATGCGATGGGTGCGTAGTAGGTAATAATCTTCACGAACTTGAGCATCACACCCGTCAAATCGTCCAAGAACTTACCGACAGGAGTCTCCTTGCCGCCGTTGAGATTGACCGCAAAACCAAAGAGGATGGAGAACACAATCAGAGGCAACATCGCACGGCGACTGAGCAGGTCGGTGAAATCGGGAACCGTGAAGAAGTTGACAATCATCTCGCTCAAACTGGCGTAGGAGCCCATCTCCTCGGCAGGAATCTCATCCCAAGCCTGCAACACAGGGGGGAATACCTGTACCAACAGGAACATGATAAACGCGGCGATAGCACCTGTGACAACGAAAGTACCAATCGTCACGCCCATAATCTTACCAGCACGCCTGCGGTTGCCCATATTGGCGACTGCACTGGAGATAGATGCGAACACCAACGGCACAACGATACAGAACATCATGTTGATGAACACCGTACCCAAGGGCTTCAAGAC
>JAZRID010000238.1:0-2495 GCA_045645125.1 Oscillospiraceae bacterium
AGACAAGGCGCATGGGGAAGGCGACCATGTTCAGTTTCAGGGACATTCCAGCAGTATATTCGGGGCGAACATCGGCACAGAGCACATCGACCAGTGCAGTGTGGTCACAGCCATCCACTGACACGAGCAGACGGCGCGTGAGGGGGTCGGCATCCGCAGGGGTGACATCCTTGATGATACGGCACTCCCACACACAGTCGCTGACGGCGTGGGTGTCCATGCCGAGGAGCATCTCCTCGCCTGTGGAGAGGTCGTGCATGGTGCGGACAATTACCATCGTATCGCCCAGATACATTCTGAAGTAATCACCACTGTAGCCCTGCACGCGCTGACCGCCTGCCATTGCCAGACTGCACAGGCGGAAGGCATCGTCGGGCTTTGCAACCAACTGGTTTAAGCTAAAACTGTCAAATCTAACTGCCATTTTCTTTTCCTCTTATATCTCAAAATCAACAGCGACGCGGTCAGTGCGAATCTCTTTGCACAGATTCGCCACCGCCACATGGCGTGGGTCGTTTTTATAGGCTTCCAAATCAGCGAGGGAGTCAAAGGTCGAGATGAGTACCGCGTCATAATTCCCATCGGGAATGTTGACACCGACCTCCTGT
This sequence comes from Oscillospiraceae bacterium, assembly GCA_045645125.1. Lineage (GTDB taxonomy): Bacteria > Bacillota > Clostridia > Oscillospirales > Oscillospiraceae > Pelethomonas. The sequence continues at coordinate 609 of JAZRID010000238.1, forward strand.
GAGCGAATCTGCGGAATGACACCGTACAGACCGCGCAGACCGTCCAGAAATGCGTGCATTTCCTGCGCTGTACCCTCTCGGAATTTCCACATGACAATATGCTTTATCATATCTCTGTGTCCTTTCGTAGCAAAGTAGTTCGCAAACAATTATACTGTGTCGTTCCGAAAAAATCAACCGACAAGTTTTCGGGAGCAGAGTAATGCGTATGAATTGACAGGATAGATGGAAAACTCTATAATATCGTCACAAGACTACAAAAATATGGCGAGGAAAGTAGTATGGCAAACATTATTGAAATTACGGATTTTACGGCACCTGAGTTGGATGTCTACGCACGACTGACGGAGGCGCAGTTGCTGAACCGCTTTGAGCCGAAAAAGGGACAGTTTATCGCGGAAAGTCCCAAGGTGATTGAACGCGCACTGGATGCAGGGTGTGTACCGCTGTCGATTTTGGTGGAGAAACGGCATATTGTTGGTGAAGCGAAGGCGGTGATTGAACGCTGTGGCGATATCCCTGTGTACACTGCGGAGATGGAGGTGCTGACGAATCTCACAGGCTATCAGCTGACACGCGGGTTGCTGTGTGCCATGTTGCGCCCAAAATTGCCGACCGTCGGGGAAATTTGTCGGACAGCAACGCGGATTGTGGTGTTGGAGAGTGTGATGAATCCCACCAATGTGGGAGCAATCTTCCGCAGTGCCGCGGCATTGGGTATGGATGCCGTGGTATTGACCCCAGGATGTACCAATCCGCTGTACCGCCGTTCGGCGCGTGTCAGTATGGGCACGGTGTTCCAGATTCCGTGGACGATTTTGAGCGAAGATATGTCCCAGTGGCCACAGCCCGGAATGCAACAACTGCGCGATTTGGGATTTAAGACCGTGGCGATGGCGTTGACCGATGATTCTATCAGTATTGACGACTCGCGCCTCGCCGCAGAGGAGAAATTGGCCATTGTACTCGGCACGGAGGGCGATGGACTGTCCTGCCATACCATTGCAGACTGTGACTATACCGTCCGTATCCCCATGTCGCACGGTGTCGATTCGCTCAATGTTGCCGCCGCCAGTGCGGTCGCATTCTGGCAGTTGGGCAACCACTAATCAAATGAAACATCCCCTCTTTTTTGGGCATACTACTGCCATAGGAAAGGGGGGATTTTTGTATGGTGGAACAGGATACGATTCGCCTGTTGCGCGAGTGCGATGCAGGGGTTAAAATGGGTATTTCCTCGATTGCGGATGTGTTGGACTATGTCCACGCGGACGACTTCAGAACCAAATTGACCGACTGCAAGGCCGCCCATGAGAAACTGGATTTAGAGATTAGCAATCTGTTGCGCTCCTATCAGGACGATGGCAAAGAGCCTGCGATGATGGCGAAGGCGATGTCCCACGCCAAGACCAGTATGAAGCTCGCCATGTGCGACAGCGATGCAACCATCGCGGATTTGATGACCGATGGGTGCAATATGGGTGTTAAATCGCTCAATAAGTATCTCAATCAGTACAAGGCCGCCGACGAGAAGTCGAAAGATATCGCCAAACGATTGATTGACCTCGAACAGCGACTGACCTTTGATGTCCAACAGTATTTGTAATCCCGAAAAAGAAGATAGCCTTCCCTTGATTCACAAGGGGAGGCTTTTGAGGATGGCCAAAATCTTTCGGTTGTCTTTTTGGGGTAGGTGTCATATACTGTCCGTGATGATATTTACCATCCGTGCCGTAAAGCCCCTGTCTTTAGACATGGGGATATAAGGCACACCTAATTCCCTCGTAAAAGAGGGTAACAAGTTGCAATAGGGAGCGAAAAATGCTATACTATACCCATAGAAAATCAAACAATATATGAGATTGCGAGGTGAGAAAGTGGAATATT
>JAZRID010000239.1:0-7679 GCA_045645125.1 Oscillospiraceae bacterium
TGAGGATGTTATGCGAAAATAAATGGCAATTACACTGCATTAGGAATAAAATCATGGAACAAAAAGTTCTCTTTGTAGCAAATACTTATCAACATATCAGACGATTTCATCTCCCCTATATGGGGAAGTTTTTCGAGGCCGGTTGGCAGATTCATGTCGCCTGTGGCGATGCGCCCGGTGCGATTTTTTATACTTCGCAGGTCATTACACTCCCCTTGGAGGAAAAAATCAAATCTTCTGCCAATGTGCGCGCTGGCCACCTGTTGCACCGCAAGCTGGAGCAGGAGCAATATGACCTTGTGATTACCCATTCGGCGGTGGCTTCCTTTGTCACCCGTATGGCGATGGCCAAATTGAAAAAGCGACCGCGCTTTATCCATGTATCCTATGGCTACCCCTGTGATACGAAAACAGGAACACTGAAACGCCGTGCCCTCTTGAAAGCAGAGCGGAAAAACGCGCGCTTTGTCGATGTGGTGCTGACGATGAACTGGTACGACTACCATGTAGCACAGCGGTATCGACTGGGAAAGCAGATTGTCAGTATCCCTGGCATCGGTGTAAATTTTTCCATCTTACGGAAACCGAATAGAGTAGAGGTACACAACCTGCGCCAACAATTGCACCTCAAAGCAGGCGACTTCGTGTTGATTTGTGCGGCGGAGTTTAGCGCACGGAAAAGTCAAAGTGTTCTCATTCGCGCCCTGCCGTCACTTCCCAAGTCTGTCGTTTTGTTGCTCCCTGGACAGGGACCACTGTTGGAGTCGTGCAAGAAATTGGCGGAGAAACTCGGCGTGGCGGACCGTGTTCGCTTCCCCGGCTATGTCGACCGCATTGCGCCGTGGTACAGTATTAGCAATGTCGTCGTCACCGCCAGTCAGATGGAAGGACTGCCGTTCGGTGTGATGGAAGCGATGTATATGGGGCTTCCTGTAGTCGCGAGTGCAGTCAAAGGACATGAGGATGTTATCACTGATTCCGAAAGTGGCCTGTTCTATCCCTACGGAAACCATACCGCTTGCGCCGACCGTATTCTGAAGCTGTATCAATCCCCCATTTTGTGCGAATTGATGGGGCAAACCGCACACCGCGCTGTACTGCCGTACGCATTGGAGGAGGTACTGCCACTCGTCATGGAGCAGTATGGACTTCCTGTTTCTGCGGAGGACGATGTGGACGATTAACGCACAGTTTCTATCAAATACTACCATTGGAGGAACCGTATGATTTATGATATTATCCCCATGACCAGCGAGCATCTCGACCAAGTAGCGGAGATAGAGAAAATTTGCTTCAGTGACCCGTGGTCGCGTCGTATGCTTGCAGAGCATTTGGAAAATGAATGTGCCGCCACACTGGTGGCACTGGGCGCAGATGGCACAATTCTCGGCTATGCAGGACTACTGGTAGTACTGGACGAAGGATACATTACCAATGTCGCCGTGCGTCCAGAGTACCGTCGACAAGGCATTGCTGGTGAGTTGTTGGAGGTATTCCGTCGTTTTGCAGTTGGGCATCAACTCGCCTTCCTGACACTGGAGGTGCGCGAGGGCAACACGGCCGCCCGTGCGCTGTATGCGAAGTACGGCTATAAAGAAGTCGGAGTGCGGAAAAACTACTACGACCACCCAAAGGAAAACGCAATTTTAATGACGCTGGAGTTTCACCAATGATACTGCATCACATGACCACCGAGGAATTACGCCGTGCCTATGAAACGGACTTGACCGAGGTATTTCCGCCCTCAGAACTCAAGCCACTGTTCGCGATGGAGAATCTCCGTGCCAAGGGGCTGTATGACCCTCTCTGTTTTGTCGATACCGAAGGAAATGTCCTGGGCTATATCCTGCTCTGGCGACACGAGGACGGGCGGTTTATTCTGCTGGATTATCTGTGTGTCCCTGCACGGCAGAGAAACCGCGGTATCGGGGCTAAGATGCTCACCACCATGCGTGAACACTATCCGTCGGGCACGGTGTTTATTTGGGAGTCCGAAGCACCGACAGGTATCGGGGAACAGGACGAGATGATTCTGCGTCGCCTCGGATTTTATCAGCGGTGTGGAGCAAAAGTGCTCGGCTATGACTGCGCCCTATTTGGCGTACACTTCAAAACGCTCTGTTGCGCCGACACGATTCCAGACGAAAAGACGATTCTGCAAAAGCATAGAGAAATTTATCTGCACCAGTTTGGACGGGCGCGGTACGACCGCTTTATTCAAATCCCCCTGCATCCTGGCGAACAGCCGTTTCCTGTGACCGACTGGACAGAGGACGAATAACAGATACAAGGAGTATTCCTATGAAAAAGAAGATTGATGTATTTGCTTACGCACCGCATATTATGGAGCATCTGCGCCGTGGTGGGATTCTCGCCACCGTGAAGGCGGATGACAAAGTAAATTCTATCGCGATTGGTTGGGGTACTATCGGTATCGAGTGGAACAAACCGCTGTTCCAAATCTATGTCCGTGAGTGCCGTAACAGTAAGTCGATGTTGGACAAGGCTGGCGAGTTTACCGTCAATGTCCCCCTCGAATGCAGTGAGCGCACCAAGGAAATTTTGGCGTTCTGTGGTACAAAATCGGGGCGCGATGTGGACAAGGCTGCCGCACTGGGACTGACCTTAGTGGAGAGTGAAGAAATCCGTACACCTGCCATTCAGGAGTTACCCTTGACTTTGGAGTGTCGAGTGGTCTATTCCACGCGACAGGATGGACGGAAGATGCCTGCCGATGTCATGCAAAAGTTTTATCCCGATTGGGCGGAGAATCCCGAAGATGTCCATACGGTCTATTACGGCGAGATTGTCGCCGCGTATATTTTAGAGTAAATAAACAGGGGCTGTCGCAGATACCAAATGCGACAACCCCATTTTTTATTTCATAGTGACCAGTTCATCCAGTGTTTTGCGTTTCTTGGTACGCAGAGCGTCCCCCTCTTTGGCATAGCCAAGCGTGATAACAAGGCGCACCGTACCGTCGATACCGCAGAGTTTGCGAATCTCCGCATCATCGAACCAACCGAGGATACAGGTGGACAAGCCCTGTGCGGTTGCCTCGGCGGTCAGATAGGCGGCCACAATTCCGATGTCGATGGAACGGTAGTCGTTGCCTTTTACCTTTGCTCCCATTGCCGCACTGGTGACATAGGGCTTCTCGGAAATCACAATCTGAATAGGGGCATCGGATGCAAATTTGTTCATGCCCATTCCCATCGTGGCCTTGGCAACCTGTTGCGCCAACTCTCCGCGACAGACCGTGAGATGATATGGCTGACCGTTGCAGGCCGAGGGAGCCAGCCGTGCGGCCTCCAGAATGGCGTGGAGTTTTTCCTCCTCCACGGCGCGCTCCGCGGCATAGTTACGGCAAGACTGACGCTCCTGTGCAATTTCAGTAAAATTCATGGGTGTTTTCCTCCTATGACAACGAAAGTCTATATGATACACCCATTGTAGCGTAGATTGTGGGGATGTGCAAGAATCATTTTGACAACTGTTATTGTTATTGGGATAAGGCGGTTTCCAATCTGCGAATCTCGCGGTGGATGCAGTCAATCGATTCGCCTGTTGTTGCGCCCCAATCTTTTTCGGCAACTTCCAATTCCAGTCGTCGTGCCGCAATAGCACCCTCAATATCGCCATCCATTTCGCAGACTTGCGCCAGAGAATCAATGGGGTCTGTATAGCGAGGGAACTGCATCAGCGCAATCGACTTCTGGTAGTGTTCTTTGGCGGTGGTATATTCGCCAGCCATTGTCTGCAAGTCACCAACCCAGTGCTGTACACTCCAATTGTCGGGGTATTCGACATCCAACTTTGTCCACAAATTTCTGGCGGTTTCCATATCCCCCGACGCAATCGCCAACTTTGCCTGATGTACCATGACAAAGTAGTGATTTCCGTGCGCCGCCTCCATACGCTCACAGTACACCTTTGCTTCTGCCAGGCGGTGGTCGTCAATCAACTGTGTGATGAGTGCACCATACACCTCAAGGTCGTCGGGATATTTTTGCAGACAGTTCTTATAATGCGTGATGAGTGCAGGATGGGAATTATGTCTGGGGTCGATGCGCGCACCGCCCATCGCTTTGGCGAGATACACACACCCAACACCCGCACCGTTGTCCCGTGCAATCACCTCTAAGGCATATTCTTCTGCACGGATACAGTGTTCCTTAGCCAGATGCAGTTCCAACTGGGCAAGCATACAGTGGGGGTCACCGTTACGCGGTTCGCGACGCGCCTTTTCCAATAAAAATTGCCGTTCGTTCTCCACATCCGCTGGGTTTAGGAAGCGCACATCCCAAATCATATTCTGGATGCGCTCTATCCGTACCTCATCCGAAAGAGCAAAGAGTTCATCAATACTGACTCCAAAATAGGCGGACAGTTCTGGTAACATCCCAATGTCAGGGACAGACTGTTCCGTTTCCCACTTGCTGACTGCCTGTGCGGTAATGCCGAAATGCTGTGCCATAGCCTCCTGTGTCACACCGCGCCGCAGGCGCAGTGCTTTGATTTGCTTTCCAATGTGCATGGTCATTCTCCTAGATTTGTTTTGCCATCGATGGTGGTTTCATCATAACGCATCTTGCTACACAAAACAATGGCGGTGTATGCGACATGATACAACTGACAGTTGAGAGAAATTCTTCCTTGACATACCTAGATGCTCGATGTATACTATACCTAGATAATCTAGGTAAAGGGGGAATACCATTTGAAAGTAGAAAAAAGTCTGTTGTCTGGTAGTACGCCATTGTTGCTCCTCGCCCTGTTGCGCGACCGCGATATGTACGGCTACGAGATGGTCACGGAGTTGGCCAGACGCTCCGATGATACTTTTCAGCTCAAAGAGGGAACGCTGTACCCCTTGCTCCATGCGATGGAGAAAAACAAATGGGTCAGTGCTTACACGAGCCAGACACCGAGCGGTCGTGAGCGCAAATATTATCATCTGACCTCCACGGGGAGAGCGCAATTAGTCGAAAAAGAGGAAGAATGGAAAGTTTTCTCCGAAAAGGTGAATCTGGTTCTTGGTCTTGCAGGCGCGTGAGGGGGTACCTATGGATACATATAAATTTGAGCAGTGGTGCAACAGTGCCGTGTCGGAAATTGTCTTTCCACCTGATAGAAAGGAAGTGGCGGAAGAACTCCTCGGCCACCTGTGTGACCGCTGTGAAGCACTGATGGCGCAGGGATATGACGAAGATACCGCTTGTGACCGTGCCCTCGAAGCGATGGGGGATGCCGAGGAAATCGCGCCCCAGCTCGCCGCGATTCACCGTCCGTTTTGGGGCTATTTTCTCCGTGCGACGCGGATACTGCTGATTCTTCTCCTGCTCATTACGCTGCCTTCGTTTTTCGATTGTATCGCGGGCTATCGTAGATTCTATGTCCTGCCGACAAGTCATCGGTATGACCTCTATTATGAGAATACCCATGTATCGGATGAGGTGGGAATCACTACGCGGGTCATGTATCAAGAACCGCGACAGCAGTTTGAATCCGACGGGTACACTTGGGAATTGACACGGGCGGTATGGACACATACAAAATTTGCAGATGACAGTACTGACGATTTAGATGCGTTTTACTTTCAAATGGAAATAAAAGATGTATTTCCGTATCATTTGGTACCGCTATATCTGATGGAGTGGATATGGGCGCAGGACAGCGAGGGGAGAACCGATGCCCCGTGGAACTCTGGAATCGCTGACAAATACTTGTCTGGCAATTATCTCCTCACGGCACCGTTCACTTGGACACTGGATATGTGTATCAAGGGATTTGCGTCGCAGGATGCCGACTGGATTGACATTTGCTACACGCGTGACGGTCGTGACTTCCGCTTTCGGATTGAATTACCAGGGGGTGATACGCAGTGAAACAGATAAAAAAGATATACAAGCGGTGGAACAGGATTCCTCGCTCCTATCGGTCGGTGTGCAACATCGTTATCGCATTGGTCGTGGTGGGATTATGGTATGTCAGTAACGATTGTCCGGCGCTTTCGCCTCTCCATCACTTCCGTCGCACGGAGCGCGTCAATTTTGTTGGACCATCTACGATTTTGTTAAGCGAGAAAGTGGAGGAGTACGACTACTACGCACACTTCATTGTGGGGGAAACGGAGCATGGTGTTCTGACATTTGTGAAAGAAAATAGTTGGAGTGGCGATTTGAATTATTTCAAAAAGACAGGTGATATTACCGTCGTTTCTGGTCCGAAATCTCTTGACTTCTGGGGAGATGGTAATAGAGCGGTCAAGCTCCCAGTCGTTGTCGTCGACAACTACCCCGATGCGGTCTATGCACAGTTGGAAGTGTCGGTGGATGGGTTTTATTCCATCCGTCGAGAGGACGGCATCCGTTTAGACCACACCTTCTCTGCGGAAGCTACACGGAAATACGACGGGTGTTTCCTTTTCTCGTTCGACTTGCCGTACCTCGATAATCTGCGTGAAAACGGTTTTACAAATCCGTTTATTAGGCACGGCGCAGAGGGATATGCACTGGACGCACTGGCATTTACCTTTACCAATAGTGGAGACAGAAGCTATCGGGCCGTCATCGCCGCCACCGTTCGGCTGTATGACGAGGACGGTACTTTGCTCATTGAGCAGGAACAGGAATTAGCTCCCAATACGCGCTACTGGGAGCCGTAAGATTTTCCATACAAGCCATAAAAATAGAAAAGCGGGACATTGTGCGTCCCGCTTTTTCGTCTGATGATAGATGATGAAAAAAGAAGACCTCCGAATTACTCGGAGATCTTACCTTGGTGCGCGAGGCGGGACTTGAACCCGCACGCCCGTAATGAGCACTAGAACCTGAATCTAGCGAGTCTGCCAATTCCACCACTCGCGCGCATACAATATGTAGTTTAGAAAGAAAAGTTGGTGCGCGAGGCGGGACTTGAACCCGCACGCCCGTAATGAGCACTAGAACCTGAATCTAGCGAGTCTGCCAATTCCACCACTCGCGCGCATCTGTTAACTTTTCATGCTGGCTTCCTTTTGAGAAGTGGTGCGAGTGACGGGACTTGAACCCGTACGTCTGTCGACACACGCCCCTCAAACGTGCCTGTCTACCAGTTCCAGCACACTCGCATATCGCGTACCAATCACGACCAGCAACAGAACGAAGTATAGCAAAACATTTCCCATTTGTCAACACTTATTTTCAAAATTTTTTATTTTTTTATTTTCTGGTCAGACGGCACACTCTGCACCGTCTGACCTTTTGCATGCAGTCTTTTTCTCCTGTTATTCTCCCCATCAAAACACCAATTGCACCAGCACCATATAGCAGACCGTTCCGCCGATGATACTCACCAGCGTATTTCTTTTCCACACATGCAAAACAACGACCACCGCACACGCGATCAGTTGCGGCAGAAATCCCGGGGCGCTCGCAAAGCTCAGATCCTTCAAACAATAGACAACCAGCATTCCCATAATGGCATACGGAAGGACCCTGCCGAGTTTTTCAACGATTTTCGGTGTCTTTCTGTTTCCACTGAAAATCGAGAACGGCAAAAAACGAAGAAGTGCTGTAACCAATGCGATCACCGCTATGGTACACCAGACATACCAGTCATTCATTTTCCGTTCCCTCCTTATACAGGCAAAGCAACAGGGCGATCAGCAGCATGGCGGGGATCAAAAAATTCGCACT
>JAZRID010000240.1:0-1865 GCA_045645125.1 Oscillospiraceae bacterium
CATAAAGCCAGAATGCGACGGCAAACAGCAGCGACAGCACCATATAAAGAACTTTATTGGCCCTCTCACTCATTCTTGCTTCCACCGTCCTTTTTATCCTTAGGTTTTGTATTCATCCATACGTGTTTTTTCTTGTCTGCATTCTCAGCTTTTTCCTCCTCGGGGAGAAGCTCATTGCGCAGAACCTGTGTCAGCGTTTCGGTCATCAAATGACGCTTGAGCATACCGCCGACCGCAACGGAAATAGAGCCTGTCTCCTCGCTGACCAGAACGACCACGGCATCGGAATTTTCGCTCATACCGATGCCAGCGCGGTGGCGCATACCCAAGTCACGGCTGAGGTTGACATTGCGACTCAGGGGCAACATACAGCCTGCCGCCAACAGGCGACCATTTCTGACGATGGCCGCGCCGTCGTGCATGGGTGCTTTCACAAAAAAGATGTTTTTCAACAGCTCAGAGGACACCTCGGCATCCAATCGGGTACCACTGCGCGCCTGTTCATCGAGGTTCAGTTCGCGTTCAAACACAATCAACGCACCCGTACGGGATTTGCTCATATCGCCACACGCACTGACGGTTTCGGCAATGGTACGCTCCATGGTCTGTCGGTCGACCTGCGGACGGGAGAAGAACCGTGCAAAACTCAGACGGCTACTACCCATCTTTTCCAAGACATGGCGCAACTCTGGCTGAAACAGGATGAGCAATGCCAAAATTCCGATATCAACGATGTGCGTCAGCAGGTAGTTCAAAGCGCGCAGATGACCAGAGGACAGCCACAGCGCAACCAACACCAGCGCAACACCTTTGATAATACGGGAAGAATTGGTCTTTTGCACCAACTTGATAAGCTGATATGCCAGAAATGCAATCGTCAAAATATCCAGTACATCCCAAATTTCGATTGACTGGGCATACTCCAACAGGCGTTGCATGACACTGTTGACTACTTCCATGTCCTCTCCCCCACTCTGTTAAAATTCCATAGGTGATTATATTTTAATCGAAACATGGAAAAAAAGCAACCAAATCTATATGCTTTTTTTCGCGTATCTGTAAACTTTCTGTTTCTACCTCATGCCAACAGATGCAGAACACGCGCAATCTCCGCTTCCGTATTGAATACTGAGGCAGAAAAACGGAGCGTGCCTGTGCGGTCAGTGCCTGCACTGCGGTGTGCCAACGGCGCGCAGTGTAGTCCTGCACGGGTGGCGACCCCTTTGGTAGCCAGTCGCTCCCCTAACTCCTCTGGTGTGAGGTCACGCGGTACGACCGACAGCACCGAGGTATTCGTTCCTGCGTGAAAGACGCGATACTTTCCCGTTTTTTGCAGTCCCTGTGCCAGCATCGCAATCAGTTCCCCCTCGTAGTGGGCAATTTTTCCGGGGACAAATCTTTGCACGAAGCGCATCCCCTCTAACAGCCCTACCGCGCCGTGGACATTTTGCGTACCTGCCTCCAGACGGTCGGGGAGGAAATCGGGCATCTCCTGTAGACGAGAAAGGCTCCCTGTTCCCCCCTGTAGCAGTGCATCGGGCAGTCGCCCCTCGGCACACAGCAACAGCCCTGTCCCCTGTGGACCATATAGCCCCTTATGTCCTGGCATGGCGACATAGGCCGCCCCCCATTTTCCCAAATGCACAGGAACAATGCCAGCCGACTGGGACGCGTCCACCAACAATGGCACACCGCGCTCTTTACAAAGCTGTGCAATATCGTCCATCGGCAAAGTGTAGCCGAACACATTGGAGGTATGCGTGCAGATAACCGCCTTGACATCCCCCTGCACGGCGCGCGCAAAGCCCTCCGCCATCTGGTCTGGTTGGAACAGCTCCCCATTGACCACACGGATGTTGACATCA
>JAZRID010000241.1:0-4043 GCA_045645125.1 Oscillospiraceae bacterium
GCTTTCATGGAAACAGGGTACGGCTCATGGGTGACAATCTTGGAGAAACTCTCCAACGAGGGCGGTGCATTGCGCGCCGTACGACTGGCAATCTCACGCAGGGCGGAGAGTAAATCCGCCGGGGTATGGTCGTAGCAATAGGTTTTCTCCGCGCCTGTCAATTCGGGGGGCTTGACCATCACATTTCGCCCGAACTCGCCCATCGGCTCCAGCAACGAAACCACCGCTTTGATACGCTCGTACAGCTCCGTGTTACGGCGTTCCTCCAGCGATTGAATGAGCAAATCCATCTCGTTTTGCGCCTCTTTATCCTCGACAGAGAGCAACATTCTCGTCTTAATAAACATCAAATGCGTCGCCATGGCGATAAAGTCGCTGGCAATCTCCAAATCCATCTGCTGTCGCCGTTCGAGATAGGCGAGATATTGGTCTAAAATGAGCGCGATGGGGATATCTTGAATTTCAATTTTGTTTTTGCTCAAAAGGTACAGTATCAAATCGAGGGGACCTTCAAAGTCCTCCAGTCCATTTCGACTTTGTACGACTTGTTCCAACTTATATACAGGACTGTCCATCCACTTACCTCATCCTCCGAAAAATAGTCCGCACATCCCATAGTAGACGGCAGTAATGGCATCCGTGAGATACTGACCGCCGAGGTCCAACCAGATGATGAGCAGTAACAGGGGCATACCGTAGCGTTCCAGACGCATCAATATGTAGTAGGCGCGCTCTGGCAAAACGGAGAACAGCACCTTGGAGCCATCCAACGGTGGAATGGGTACGAGATTGAACAGCCCCAGACCGATGCTCAGAATGGCGGTACTGAGCAGAAACTCAAACAGTCCCAGTAAAAAAGGCGTTGCCATGTCGGGTCGCACTGTGACCAGTCCTCCCAGTTGCGATGCACCAAAAATCAATGCCAGTGCCAAGAGGAAGTTGGAAATTGGCCCTGCCAACGCGGTGACAGCCATACCCAAGCGTGGGTGTTTGAAGTGGCGCATATCGACAGGGACAGGCTTTGCCCAGCCGAAGCCACACAGCAACAGCGCAACCAATCCCAACCAATCAATGTGGTGGAGTGGATTGAAGCTCAACCGCTTCATGCGCTTCGCCGTGGGGTCGCCCAAGGCGTACGCCGACAGTCCGTGCGCGGTTTCGTGGACGGTCAGGCAGAACAAGATGCTACCAACGCGAAGCACCGTGTCCAACAGCGCACTCCAGTTAAATTGTTCCCAAAAAACTTGCAGGTATCCAATCATACTTACTCCGTGTCAAAAAAAATGAATTGCTAAGACAGTATACCAGATTTTACTGCAAAATACAAGCCGTCATGTGGAAATATCACGGTACCCGATACCAAGTGGGAATGGGGTTCCGCATCCCGTCATACCAACGGAGGACATCGTCACACTGGTGGCGCATGACTGCTATCTCTTTCTCTCCAAATGGAATTGCCCAAGGCAACGAGGAGAGCGTATTCGTGGCGATATACAGCGCGAGCAATCGCCAAAATTCTGTGGGAACCTCCTTGTTTTCAAAATAGCCATCGACAAGCCCTCGCGCAAAGGCAGGCGCGCACTGCGCCGACCAGACGATGCGGTTGAACTCCTCCCACGGGTCGCCACAGTCGTCACGGTCAAAGTCGATGATAACCAGGTTCCCCTCGCGGTTTATCATCATGTTCCCGACATGAAAATCGCCGTGCTGATAGGTCACAGGGCGGTCTTTGAGCAGGTGTCTGTTTTCGCTGATGTAGTCGAGCAACAACTGCCCCTGTTCGTAGTGGAGCGCACAGTCCGCATACATCTGCATTTTTCTGTCAATTTTGCGGTTGAAGTATTCCTCCCAACACAGTCCTCCCTCTGACGGCGGAAGTGTATGGATGTTGCGGAGGGCGTTGCCAGCGTCCAGACCGTAGGTGTACTGCGTTTCCGCGGAGAGCGTGGGCAGTACCTCCTCTGCGTCCTTGCCATCCACCCAACTGTGGAGGACATACACCTCCGTGTCTGTCGTGCCGTACGCGATGGGGCGACACATGGGAATCCCCAGTTCTGCCACCGCTTGCATCCGTGCATAGGTTGTCTGGACACGCGCACGGCGTTCGATGGGGGAAACGCGCAATAAGTACCGCTCCCCTGCTTCATCTGTCACACAATATTTCTGGTCGCCCGACCAACCTTTCTCGATTTTCTCCCACTTACCATAGTTCTCTACTACTTGCATGGTGGTTCTCCTCTCTCTTAGAAAAGGAAAGTGGGACAGAATAGCACCGTCCCACTTCTATACACTGTCCTGTTTCATGCCTTGGTATCCAAATGTGGATGTTTTGCGTTCCTTGCACTTCTGAAGCTGTCAACGGCAGTTTCAAATTTTGCGATGTTTTCCATATAGATACCCACGCGGTAGCTCACCCACGAGGGTACGGGTGTCTGGGTTTTTCTCGCCGTGGTCGCTTCTTGTTCAAACTGCGCCACCGCATTTTTTAGGGAACTGTCGCTGTTTTGGTTGACCGTTGCCATCCCCTCATAGATGGCGCGCACCATACTCCAGTTGACCGCCATATCTGGCGTACTGACCAGTGTGCCTTCTTTCACAGGATAGTCCCCAATCGAACCAGCCTCCGCACGGTGCAGGAAGAAATATTGGCTTGCTGGCGAATTTGTCACCTGTCTATGGAAAGGAAACTCTGCCAAGTTCTTTTTGACCAACGCACCGATACTGTCGCGGTAATCGACAATCAGTGCGTTTACCTGTGCATCGGTGAAGCCCTGTTCCTGTCCGAACGCGCGCAGTTGGCTCTCCCCCAACCCCATAATGGCGTAGTCATCGTAGTCCAAGGCAGTGCTGAACACGCCGTTTTCTCGCATGATGGTGGTCATGCCCTCCAAAAATTCTTTAGAGGTTCGTATCTCGTCACCGGAAAATGTTGCACCATGTAGGGTATAGTGTGGCTGGATGGTGTCCACCGTTCCAGTTTGCGTGAGGGTGTACATCTGCAACGGGATATCGTCCGACAGCGTTGCCTTTCCGCTGGGTGCAGTGTCGCCTGTCTGGGAGAGAGAGAATACACAGTGGTCGGTGTTCAGTTTCATCCCACTGAAATCGGGCAGAGCTTTGTCCGCTAGTAGCTGTTCGGGGTTGGTCGCACTCTTACCGCTGAGATAGCCCACCGAGAGCAGTCGGCTGATGGTCGCCCCCTGTGCGCTGTAGGGACTACTGGTAATGTTCATGTAAAAACACCTCTCTTAGCAGAACTGGCTGTTCTGGTAGCGGTAGGAATTGGCGCGCGCGGTGCTGGGCGTTTGGCGCATGGCGTAGTCCATACCGAAGCGCAGTGCCTCTTTTACATTGCCTGTCTGGGCATAGCAGTGCATGGTCTGGGTGTAGACCGCCTGAATGAACGCACGGTCAAGTGCCGCGAAGCCCTCTTTATCGCGGATAGCCGCCCCAGCGGTACGCAGTGCGGAGAGCGTTTTGTCTGTCCGCGCCATGTACCCCTCCATAAAGCCAGCAATCAGTTTTTGCACGGTGTGGTTCATGTCGGAAGTGAGCGTGTTACCCCTGCCAAGCTCGTCCATCTTCATGGAGAGCCGTGCAAACTCCAACCCAATCTCCGTTTCATCGCGTGTGAACACCGCACCAGCCTTGTTCTCCCACTGGGTCATCGCGGAAACATATCTGCCCAGTGTGTCCAAGTCCGACCAAGTGTAGCCGTTGCCCTTGGTGGTGGTCGTATCGTCCTGTGGCATGACCTCCTCGCGGAGCAGGGATGCCACATATTCATCATCCTGCAACAGCCACGCATCCTCGGAGTTTCTCAGCGCGGAAAACAGAGATTCCTCCGACAGCATTTCCTCGTAGTCCGCAATGCGTGCGTTTACGCCGTCCAACACCGCTTGATAGAGTTTCTCGCGCTCGCCGTTCACGCCGTTTTCCGCACAAAAATCACCGATGATGTCGGCGTAGCCGTTCGCCAGTTCTTCCAAGGCGGATTGGCAGACGGAATCCAGTTTTTTGAGCTGTGTCTGTTGTTCCTCGCC
>JAZRID010000242.1:0-1874 GCA_045645125.1 Oscillospiraceae bacterium
ACAACGACCTTCTTGACGAACTGCAGCTCCTTAATCTCACCGACCAGAGGAATCATAATCTCGGGGACCATGTTCCAGTCGGGATGCTTAGCCTGCACATTCAGCGCGGCCTTGATGACAGCGCGGGTCTGCATAGCGGCAATCTCGGGATAGGTGACAGCCAGACGGCAGCCACGATGACCCATCATGGGGTTGAACTCGTGCAGACCATCGATAATAGCCTTGATGTCGGCAACGGTCTTGCCCATATCGTCAGCCAGCTTCTGGATATCGGCATCCTCAGTGGGAACGAACTCGTGCAGAGGGGGGTCGAGGAAGCGAACAGTCATGGGATAGCCCTCGAGAGCCTCGTACATGGCCTCGAAGTCGCCCTGCTGCATGGGCTCCAGCTTGGCCAGAGCCTTCTCACGCTGCTCGGCGGTGTCGGAGCAAATCATCTCGCGGATAGCGGGGATACGGTCAGCCTCGAAGAACATATGCTCGGTACGGCACAGACCGATACCCTCAGCACCAAACTTGCGAGCCTGTGCAGTGTCACGGGGGTTATCTGCGTTGGTACGCACCTTCAGCTGGCGGAACTCGTCAGCCCATGCCATGATGCGGCCGAACTCGCCAGCGATAGAAGCCTCAACAGTGGGGATAGCCTCACCGTAGATGTTACCAGTGGAACCGTCCAAAGAAATCCAGTCACCCTCGACATAGGTGCGGCCGTCCAGCTCGAACTTCTTGTTCTCCTCGTCCATCTTGATGGCACCACAGCCGGAAACACAGCAGGTACCCATACCACGAGCAACAACAGCTGCGTGGGAGGTCATACCACCGCGAACGGTCAGGATACCCTGAGAAGCGACCATGCCCTCGATATCCTCGGGAGAGGTTTCCAGACGAACCAGGCAGACCTTCTCACCGCGCTCGGCCCAAGCCTTACCGTCCTCAGCGGTGAAGACAATTCTACCGCAAGCGGCACCGGGAGAAGCAGGCAGAGCGGTAGCGACGGGGGTAGCCTTCTTCAGTGCAGCGGGGTCAAACTGGGGATGCAGCAGAGTGTCCAGATTACGGGGGTCAATCATAGAAACAGCCTGCTTCTTATCAATCATGCCCTCGTCCACCAGGTCGCAGGCAATCTTCAGAGCGGCGGCAGCGGTACGCTTACCGTTACGGGTCTGGAGCATATAGAGCTTCTGGTTCTCAACAGTGAACTCCATATCCTGCATATCGTGGTAGTGGTTCTCCAGAGTAGCGCAGACCTCAACGAACTGCTTGTAAGCCTCGGGGAACTTGTTCTCCATCTCGCTGATGGGCATGGGAGTACGAACGCCAGCAACGACATCTTCGCCCTGTGCGTTGGTCAGGAACTCGCCCATGAGCTTCTTCTCGCCAGTAGCAGGGTTACGGGTGAAAGCAACACCAGTACCGCAGTCCTCACCCATGTTACCGAAGGCCATGGACTGGACATTGACGGCAGTACCCCAAGAACCGGGGATATCGTTCATGCGGCGGTAAACAATAGCGCGGGGGTTGTTCCAGGAACGGAAGACGGCCTTGACGGCACCCATCAGCTGCTCCTTGGGGTCGGAGGGGAAGTCAGTACCAATCTTGGACTTGTATTCGCCCTTGAACTGCTCAGCCAGCTCCTTGAGGTCCTCAGCGGTCAAATCGACATCGAGGGTCACGCCACGCTCTTCCTTCATCTTGTCGATGAGCTCCTCGAAGTACTTCTTGCCGACTTCCATAACGACATCGGAGTACATCTGGATAAAACGGCGGTAGCAGTCGTAAGCCCAACGGGGGTTGCCGGACTTCTTAGCCAGAACCTCGACAACTTCCTCATTCAGACCCAGATTGAGGATGGTATCCATCATACCGGGCATGGA
>JAZRID010000243.1:0-6996 GCA_045645125.1 Oscillospiraceae bacterium
CAGTGGCGACCTGTGGCTCCCAATGATACCCCCGAGGGGCGCGCGCAGAATCGCCGTGTGGAAATGATTGTCAGTGGTAGAAATCTGGAAGAAGAACTTGCAAATGGCATCCAGAACTACTATACTGGAGATAATGCCCCGACGACCGAAACGGACAGTGACACAACCGACACAGCAGGGAACGATGTCCCCACAGAGGGCGGAACAAGTGAACCGCAGGCATGACATGGCACTGCGGAATATAACGGGAATGTAAAGGCAGGTTGATAAGGAGATATGTCTGAAGTACTGTCACAAAGCCAAATCGATGCCCTGCTCAATGCCGTCCGTGCAGGTGATAGGGATGTCAATGAGAAAAAGGACGACCAGGGCGAGAAACAATATCGGAAGTATGACTTCCATAGTCCGAAAAAGTTTACAAAAGACCGTATCAAAATGCTCAACAGTGTTTTTGATACTTATACACGCATCATCAACACCCGCCTGAATACAACGCTCCATACGGCTTGTGAAGTTGAGGTGGAGAGTATTGAAGAACAGCGGTATTACGAATTTTCCAATGCATTGACTGACACCGATGTGCTGGCGGTCGCCAATGCGGTGGTGGAGGGCAACCGTGATGAGTCCCCAGCCCTCTACTATATGTCCCCCAGCTTGTCTACCTATATGATGGACCTCATGTTGGGTGGCGATGGCGAGCCAGAAAAAGAGGATTTGGTGGATTACACCTACACCGATTTGGAACTTCGCCTCTATGAGAGCATCATGCAGGACTTGGTTGCTGTGATGGGCGGCGGTTGGGCCAATTATCTGGAACTCGACTTTGAGTACCAGAGAACCGAGGTCAATCCCACGCTGGTACAGCTCATCGGTATCGATGAGGTTGTTGTTATTGTGGATTTGCGCGTGAAATTCCCTGGCTATTCTGGTCGTATGAGAATTTGTCTGCCAGCCATGATGTTGAGCAACCTGTTTGCGCTTATTGCCCATAAGAATGCGGAGCAGAGGGGAACGACAGATGAAAATTCCCAGGAAATCTTTGATAAACTGCGTGACTCTACACTGGAGATTGTGGCCCATCTGCCAGAGGCCAGATTGCAGTTGAGCGATATCTACCACCTCAATGTGGGTGATGTGATTGACCTGGGACAGAAGCAAGGTTCGCCAGTATTCCTAAATATTGGCGGGTATAACTGGTTCTCGGGTCAGATGGGAACGCACAATAAGAAGATGGCTGTGAAGATAGAGGATGTGTGCTATCAGGCCGAGAGAAGGAGCGAGTAAGAAGGATGCAGAGAGAAGTTTTTAGCCCATTGGCGATAGATGCCTTGGGCGAAATGATGAATATCAGCCTTGGCTCGTCGGCAACCGCCGTGTCCAATATGCTGGATAGGCGCGTGGATATTACTACGCCGAAAGTCTCTGTCGTTGATATTGATGAATTTTCGATTGCCGACATTGAACCAGCGATGGGTGTCGAAATCAAGTATGTTTCTGGCTTGGAGGGCAGCAATATTATGCTGCTCAAGAAAGAGGACATCAAGGTAATTGTCGATATCCTGATGGGACAGGAATCGGATGATGCTGACTTTGAGTTGAATGAGTTGACCGTCAGTGCGGTGTGCGAGGTTATGAACCAGATGATGGGTGCATCAGCTACGGCTCTGTCCGACTTCCTCGGCTACTCTGTCAACATCTCTACCCCGAATCCCTTTGAGATGCAGGACTTCGACCAATTTAAGCATGAGCATCTTCCCCATGCGACCAATATGATTGTCGTCATCCGCTTCTCGCTGAAGATTGAGAATCAGCTGGAAAGCGAGTTTATGAATGTCATCTCCGTGGAACTGGCTAGAGAGTTGCTTGGCGGTCTGGGTCTGGATGAGGAGGATATCCTCGGCGCAGAGGCACATCTGCTGAATGCCACCCCAGAACAGTCCACAGAATCCGATGCTGGTAGCAATAAGCAACTGAGCCAAGAGGAAATCGAGAAACTGCTGGCTGGCAATATATCCCCTGAGCCTGAACCTGAGCCGAGTGGTGGTAAGCTGAGCCAAGAGGAGATTGAGAAGTTGTTGGCTGGCAATGTAGCTACAGAGCCCGAACCTGAGCCGAGTGGTGGCAAGCTCAGCCAGGAGGAAATTGAAAAGCTGATGAGTGGCGCAACAGCGGCACCGCAGAGCGCACCTGCGCCAGCACCTGCCCCACAGCCAATGCCACAACCGCAGGCTACCATGCCTCCGCAGCAGGCTATGCCACAACAGATGCCACAGGCACAGGCGATGCCCCAAATGCCACAGGGTATGCCACAAATGCCGATGTATCCTATGCCGGATGGACAGATGGGATATCCCCCCAACTTCTATCCGCCCTACCCGTATCCGTATCCCTACCCCTATCCGCCACAGCCTGAGGAGCAGCAGCCCAAGGCTACGGCGAAGCCAGAGCCGAAGACCATCAATGCCAAGTCTGCTAAGATGGACGAACTCCACGGTAAGGATTCTCTGACGGAAGAACAGTCCCAGAACCTCGACTTGATTATGGAGGTTCCCCTGCAGGTCACGGTCGAGATTGGCCGTACCCGTCGCAAGGTACAGGATATTCTCTCCTATACCAAGGGTTCTTTGGTGGTGCTGGATAAGTTGGCTGGTGACCAGGTGGATATTTATGTCAACGGTAAGTGCATCGCAAAGGGCGATGTCGTCGTGGTTGACGATAACTTCGGCGTTCGTATCACTGAGATTATTCAGATGGACGGCGGTGAGGGGCTGTTTTCCAAGTAAACGCCCCATGATATAGATAGTACATAGTACATCCCTAATAATTGAAATTTTGAAACTTTGAGAAAGAAGGATAGAGTAAAATGGGTAAGAAGATTTTGTTGGTTGATGATGCTGCCTTCATGCGAAAGATGATTAAGGATACCCTCAGTAAGAGCGGTTATACCGACCTCCATGAAGCTGTTGACGGTGCCGATGCTGTCGAGAAGTACAGCGAACTGCATCCCGACCTGGTTATTATGGATATTACCATGCCCAACATGGACGGTCTGGAGGCACTGAAGGCCATCCGCGCCAAGGATGGCGGTGCCAATGTCGTCATGTGTTCCGCAATGGGTCAGGAGAGCATGGTTATGGACGCAGTTCGTTCTGGTGCCAAGGACTTCATCGTTAAGCCCTTTAAGGGCGAGCGTGTCATTAAGACCGTGACCTCCATTCTGGGCGAGCCCTAACCGAGCAACAGCAGGAGGATACGATGCCTGAAGTATTATGGCTGCTGATTGCAGTCATTCTGGTCATGGGACTGGCGTACCTGTTCACGCGCTATGTGGCAGGGAACCAGAGCCTGCTGTCCCAACGAGGGAGAACAACAAAAATGCTCCATATCGTTGAGCAGACATACATGGGACGGGATAGGCAGATTGTACTGATGCAGGCAGGAGAACGATATTTCCTCCTTGGCAATACCCCAACACAAATCACCACGCTGGCGGAACTTTCCGCAGAGGAAGTCGAAGCATGGCGCGAGAAAGAAATGGGAGTAGAAGCGCAGACACCGAGCTTTACCCAGTCCCTGCAAGAGATACTAAAACGAAGCAGGAGGGATTCAGGTGACTGACAGTATTATCAATATCAACGGTGACAATATTCAGACGCTGGAAGTATTATTTATTACCACGCTGATTTCTCTGTTGCCATCGTTGGTCGTGATGATGACCTCGTTTGGACGGTACATCATCTCTCTTTCCTTTCTCCGCGCCGCGCTCGGTACACAGCAATCGCCACCAAATATCGTGCTCACGGGTATTGCGCTGTTTTTAACACTGTTTACCATGTCGCCCGTGCTGACGGAGATTTATGACACCGCCTATCAGCCGTACGCGCAGGAAGTGATTGGACAAGACCAATTCCTAGAACGCGCGGCTGTTCCACTCAAAGAATTTATGTTATACAATACGGATATAAAAACGCTCGATATGTTCTGTGAATTGGCGCACATCGAGCCAGTCAGCGGAGAGGAAGCGATGGACTTGTCCATCTGGATTATCGTACCTGCCTTTATGACTTGCGAATTGGAGAAGGCATTCTTTATCGGCTTTCTGGTCTATATCCCGTTTACTCTGATTGATATTATCGTAGCATCTACCTTGATGTCGATGGGTATGGTCATGTTGCCGCCTGCGATGATTTCCTCCCCATTCAAACTGTTGCTCTTTATCTCCGTCAACGGTTGGGACCTCATGTTCTCCACCTTGATTCAAACCGTGAACTGATGGGTAGGGGAGGGGACACTACATGAATGCTTCTGAAGTTGGGACCGTCCTGCACGAGGCTCTGCTCGTTGTCGTGAAACTCGCTGGACCGACTTTGTTAATGTGTATGTTGGTCGGTGTTATCACTGCCATCTTTCAGGCGGTTACGCAAATCCATGAACAGTCGTTAGCCTTTATTCTCAAACTTGTGGTGGTCTTTCTGTTTCTCCTGCTTGGTGGCAGTTGGATGCTACAAAATTTGCAGGATTTTACCTACTATGTCTTTGAGTTGATGAAGAAGTAAGGACGGGGCTATGTTTGACTGGTCTGAACTGACACTATTTATTTATGTTATGGCGCGAATGAGTGGGTTTGTCCTGTTCAACCCGATTCTGGGGCGAAATAATGTCCCCGTTATTTACCGCACAAGTTTTGCACTAGCACTCTCTGTCAGTACGATTTCTGCCATCGCGGAACGACAGACAGCAGTGATTCCTGTGAACTTGTCGGATTTGGCCATTCGCGTCCTGTTGGAACTCGCCATCGGGTTCTTTTTCGGCATGGTCATGCAGTTCTTCTTCTATATCCCTCAGTTGGCTGGTACAGTCGTGGACACGCAGATGGGTATGACGATGAACCAAATCTATGACCCTGCCTCGCAATCTAATCTATCCACAACAGGTGTACTCCTCAACGCCTTTATGCTGTTGCTCTTTTTTGCAGAGAATGGGCACCACTCGCTCCTGCGGATTATTATTACTTCTGGAGATGTGGTGCCATACGGCGCGGCTACCTTCGGAAGAGAGGCGGCAGAGGCAATGCTACAGCTGTTTATCAACTGTACGCTGTTGGCGGTAAAGTTGACGCTCCCCATCCTAGGGGCGGAGCTGTTGGGACAGATTGGCATGGGCGTTTTGATGAAGGTGATTCCACAGATAAATGTCTTTGCCATCAATATTGAATTAAAAGTAATTATCGGTCTGGGACTTCTCCTCGCGCTCCTCTCGCCCATCAGTGAGTATTTGCTGACCGTGGAGATGCAGATGCTCAAAAGTCTGGAGGAACTCCTGCTGTTGGCGGCAGGATAGCCTCTACCCGTTTGTGATGCCGTAAGGGGGGACACTCTTGGCGGATTCTTCCAAAACCGAAAAAGCGACACCGAAACGACGACGGGATGAACGAAAGCGCGGTAATGTTGCCAAAAGCCAAGATGTTGTCGCCGTGGCAACGCTGACGATTTCCTATGCCATGTTGCGCCTGCTGGCTCCGAGTTTTGTCGAACAGACTGCCCGATTTATCGAGTATTGTCTGGGGGAGGCCATACTCGCAGAGATGAGTTTCCCAGCACTGTTGCAGGAACTGTTACGACAGTCGGGAATACTTGTGGCACTGACCGTCGGCCTGTTGGCACTGACGATTATCGTGGTGTCCATTGCGGCAACCTTTGCCCAAACAGGAATGTTGGTGTCTGCGGAGGCTCTAAAGCCAAAATTCAGTAAAATCAATCCCTTGCAGGGATTCAAACGACTATTTTCCCTCCGAAGCGTGATTGAAACGCTCAAGGGTATTTTGAAAATTATTTTGCTGTTGTGGTTGGTGTACAACAATTTGATGGATATGCTGTCTGTCAATCACAAGTACCTGTACACAGACCTTGCACAAGGTATCGAGCATATCTACGACAGCATCCTCACGATGATTTTTCAAATCATTATTGCGTTTGCCGTAGTCGCGGCTGCCGACTACCTCTACCAGTGGTGGGACTACGAACAGCAGTTGCGTATGAGCAAACAGGAAATTAAAGAAGAATATAAACAGACGGAAGGCGACCCCCAAATTAAGGGAAAGATTAAGGAACGCCAACAGCAGATGGCGCGTTCGCGCATGATGCAACAGGTGCCACAGGCGGATGTGGTTATTAAGAACCCGACGCACTTTGCAGTGGCTCTGCGCTATCACCCCGATACAGACAACGCCCCCATTGTACTTGCGATGGGGCAGGATGAATTGGCACTCCGTATCATCCAAGTGGCAGAAGAAAATCAAGTCGCTGTGGTGGAAAATGTGCCACTGGCGCGTGCGCTGTACGCCAATGCCGAGTTGGGGCGAGAAATCCCCCCCGAATTTTACGGTGCGGTGGCGGAAATCCTGGTCTATATCTTCCGACTGAATAACGATACAAGATTGACAAAGTAACAAACGAGAGATAATTCACGAAGAAAGAGAGTTATCCATGAAGCGAATTTTAGACAATGCCATATCGCTGGCGGTGGTGGTTATCCTCCTCTTTCTGGTGATTCCACTGCATCCGGTTTTGCTGGACATTCTGCTGATTGTCAACATCGGTCTGGCAATTATGATTCTTATGATCACCATGAATATCTCCAGCGCATTGGAATTTTCCATATTTCCATCTCTGCTGCTGATCACGACGCTGTTTCGATTGGGTCTGAATGTTTCCAGTACCCGATTGATCCTCGGCAACGGCGGTAATGCCGGTAGTGTTATCAAAGCATTCGGTGAATTGATCACAGGCGGCAACATTGTTGTTGGTTTCGTTATCTTCATCATTCTGGTTTTGATGCAATTTATCGTCATCACCAAGGGTGCTGAGCGAGTGGCAGAAGTGGCAGCCCGCTTCACACTGGATGCAATGCCCGGTAAGCAGATGGCGATCGACGCGGACCTTTCCTCCGGACTCATCAACGAGCAGGAAGCCCGTATGCGCCGCCATAAGGTGCAGA
>JAZRID010000244.1:0-3312 GCA_045645125.1 Oscillospiraceae bacterium
TGCTGAAGAAGTACCTGGAGGCTCTGACTGACGAGCAAACTCTGGTCGTTATGTCCGGCCATCCTCTGGGCCTGTTCCGTTCCCACAAGATGGCCCCCCGTGTCATCATCACCAACGGTTTGATGGTTGGCCTCTTCGATGATCTGGACGGCTTCAACCGCGCCGCCGCCATCGGTGTCTCCAACTACGGACAGATGACTGCCGGCGGTTGGATGTACATCGGACCTCAGGGTATCGTTCACGGTACTTTCAACACCCTGCTGAACGCTGGTCGTCTGGTGCTGGGTATTCCGCAGGATGAGGACTTGGCAGGTCGCCTGTTCGTTTCCGCTGGTCTCGGCGGCATGAGCGGCGCACAGGGTAAGGCTGCTGAAATCGCTGGTGCCGTGTCCATCATCGCTGAAGTGGACGACTCCCGCATTGAAACCCGTTATACGCAGGGGTGGGTGAGCGAGCGTAGCAGTGATTTGGACGAGGTTCTGAAGATTGCACAGGAGAAGCTGGCAAAGAAAGAGCCCTGCGCCATTGCTTACCACGGTAATGTTGTCGACCTGCTGGAGTACCTGTACGAGAAGAACATCACCATCGACCTGCTCTCCGACCAGACCTCTTGCCATGTCCCCTATGACGGCGGTTACTGCCCCCAGGGTCTGACCTTTGCCGAGCGTACCCGTATGCTCGCTGAGGACCGCGAGGGCTTCAACAAGCTGGTGGACAAGACCCTCCAGCGTCACTATGAGATGATTTGCAAGTTCCACGAGCGTGGTACTTACTTCTTTGACTATGGTAACAGCTTCCTAAAGGCTGTCTACGACACGGGCGTGAAGTCCATCTGCAAGAACGGCGAAAACGACCTCGATGGCTTCATCTTCCCTTCCTATGTGGAAGATATCCTCGGTCCTCAGCTGTTCGACTACGGCTATGGTCCGTTCCGCTGGTGCTGTCTGTCTGGCAAAAGCGAGGACTTGGACAAGACCGATGCCGCCGCTGCCGAGTATATTCTGGCACATAACCGCCGCTATCAGGACCGCGACAACTATGTTTGGGTGCGCGATGCGAAGAAGAATAAGCTGGTTGTCGGTACCCAGTGCCGTATCCTGTATCAGGATGCTGAGGGCCGTATGAATATCGCCCTCAAGTTCAATGAGATGGTCCGCAATGGTGAGATTGGTCCTGTCATGCTCGGCCGTGACCACCACGACACGGGCGGAACCGATTCTCCCTTCCGTGAAACCTCCAATATCAAGGATGGTTCCAACATCATGGCAGATATGGCAACCCACTGCTTCGCTGGTAATGCCGCACGCGGTATGAGCCTCATCGCGCTGCACAACGGTGGTGGTGTCGGTATCGGCAAGTCCATCAACGGCGGTTTCGGCATGGTGCTGGACGGCAGTGAGCGCGTCGATACCATTCTGCGTATGGCGATGCCTTGGGATACCATGATTGGTGTTTCCCGCCGTGCATGGGCACGCAATGAGAACGCGCTGGAGGCTGTCGAACTGTACAACGAGAACTACAAGACCACCGACCATATCACTGTCCCCGTTACCGCTGACCGCGATATGATCCGGGAGGTGCTTGCTAAGTGAGCCGTTTAGTTGTTACGAATATTGGCTACCTTGCTACGCCCGAGGGCTTCGGCCCTCGCGCTGGCGAGGCACAGGGAAAAATCCGTGTGACCGAGAATGCCTACCTCATCTGTGAGGATGGCAAGATTACAGCAGTGGGCAACGGTACAGTGCCTGCTGAGATGCTGAACGGTGCCGAGGTAGTCGATGCTGGTGGAAAGCTGGTCACGCCCGGTCTGGTGGATGCCCATACGCATCTGGTGTTCGGCGGATGGCGCGAGCATGAGCTTGCCATGAAACGCCGTGGTGTGCCGTATCTGGAGATTTTGGCACAGGGTGGCGGTATTCTCGCTACGCTGACCAAGACCCGCGAAGCCACCGAGGAGCAGTTGGTGGAAAAAGCAGGGGAGGCACTGGCGGAGATGTTGCGCTATGGTGTCACGACCTGCGAAGCCAAGAGTGGCTACGGTTTGGACCTCGACAACGAGCTGAAACAGCTCCGTGTCACCAGAACGCTCAACGAGAAACAGCCGGTCGAGCTGGTGTCCACCTACCTCGGCGCACACGCTGTCCCCAAGGAGTACAAGGAGAACCGCGAGGCATACATCAACCTGATGTGTGATACGGTGATTCCGCAGGTTGCGAAAGAGGGCCTTGCTGAGTTCTGCGATGTGTTCTGTGAAACGGGTGTGTTTGACGCACAGGAGGCGGAGCGCGTTCTGCAGGCAGGTTTGGCACACGGTCTGCGCCCCAAGATGCACGCCGATGAAATCAATGCCATCGGTGGCACGGAAACGGCTGGTAAACTCGGTGCGATTTCTGTGGAGCATCTGATTGCCGCTACAGATGACGGTATTCACGCGATGGCAGAGGGTGGCTGTGTGGCTGTCTGCCTGCCTTCAACCTCTTTCTATCTGTCGAAGCCGTATGCACGAGCAAAGGATATGATTGCCGCTGGTGTGCCAGTTGCCGCCGCCAGTGACTTCAACCCTGGTTCCTGTCCCAGCTTTAACCTCCAGTTTGTGATGAATCTCGCCTGTTGGAACTACGGCCTGAGCCCTGAGGAGGTGCTGACCGCGGTTACGCTGAATGCCGCCGCCGCTATCAACCGTGCAGACAAGGTGGGTAGCCTTGAGGTGGGCAAACAGGCAGATATCGTTATCTGGGATGCCCCCAATCTGGACTATGTTTTCTATCGTTTTGGCCAGAACTTGGTCAAGACTGTCATTAAAAAGGGTCAAATTGTTTGATATCAGTGTAAGGAAGGATAACCGCTATGAATCAGATTCTGGAATGTGTGCCTAATTTTAGCGAAGGCCGTGACCTCGCCAAGGTCGAGAAAATCTGCGACTGCTTCCGTGGCAAGGAGGGCGTGCGCCTGTTGGACTACTCCAGCGACTACGACCACAACCGCAGTGTCGTTACCGTCATCGGTGAGCCGGAGGCTCTGCGCGATGCGATGGTCGAGGCCATCGGCAAGGCTGTTGAGCTGATTGACATGACCAAGCATGAGGGTCAGCACCCCCGTATGGGTTGCGTGGATGTTGTCCCCTTTATTCCCATCAAGGGTACTACCGCTGAGGATGCTGACCGTATCGCCAAGGAAACTGCCAAGCTCGCCAGCGAAAAGTTTGGTCAGCCTTTCTTCCTCTATGAGAAGTCTGCTTCCGCCCCCCACCGTGAGAACCTCGCTGAGGTGCGTAAGGGTCAGTTCGAGGGTATGGCTGAGAAGATGAAGAAC
>JAZRID010000245.1:0-2363 GCA_045645125.1 Oscillospiraceae bacterium
CCCACCTTGGAGGTGAGACCGTGAACACTCGCAGAGCGTATCCGACTATTTTCTACAACGGGAAGAACATATCCACAACTGTGGACAAGTATCTGGAATCTTTTCAGTATACGGATCCCGCCAGTGGGGAGAGCGACAGCATTTCTCTGACTCTTGGAAACTGGGAGGGGAAATGGATCGCTGGGTGGTTCCCAGACAAAGGTGCAACCCTGGCGGCTAGAGTCCTCGCCTATAACTGGTGGAAAGAGGGAGGAATGCTGCAACTTGTTTGCGGCACTTTTTCATTGGATGATATCACTTTCTCTGGAGCACCGGATGTTATGACCATCGGTGCAGTATCTACACCCGCAGCAGATGCCTTCAAAACCACGGAGCGCACAAAGGTGTGGGAGGGTGTTACCGTTCAACAGATTGCCAGCGACATCGCCAAGCGATACAAGCTGGCCTTGTTGTACGATGCAGCCACCATCAAGATTACCGCCCTGGAACAGAGCGGAGCAACCGACAGTGCATTCCTGGAAAGCACCTGCAAGGATTACGGGCTCAGCCTGAAAGTGTACGGCAGCAAGCTGGTCATTTTTGATCGTGAGAAGTACAAGAAAAAGCCCGCAGTCAAGACGATTGACAAAGGGGACATGTTAAGCTACACGTTCAACACCACCCTGGCTGGGACCTATACCGGGGGTGAGTTGGTCTATACCAACGCAGCCGGAAAAGAGGTCGCCTATAAAACCGGCAAGGGTCCCCGCATCCTGAAGTCCAACGCCCAGGCAAGCAACGCGGCAGAGGCAAAGCTCAAACTGGACGCAGCCATCAAGGAGGCGAACCACAGCGAGACGACAATGTCATTCTCCACCATGGGTCAGCCGACCCTGGCAGCAGGGCAGACAATCAACGTCACGGGACTGGGACGAGCGAGCGGGAAATATTACATTGACAAGCTCACGCACTCGGTGGGGAACTCCTACACCACAGCATTCGAGTGCTCAAAAGTACAGTAAGGAGGGGCGGTATGGATACCCTACGACTTGGAAAAATCTCAACTATCAACTACAAGGACGGCACCGCCCGCGTCCTGTATACAGACCGGGACAACGCCGTCACTGCGGAACTTCCACTGCTCTCTTTTGAGTATCGGATGCCTGCTGTTGACGACCTTGTCCTGGTCTGTCACCTGCCAAACGGTAGCGCAGCAGGTATCATCCTGGGGCCTGTCTGGAATGATAACAACCGTCCCGCGGAGGGCAAGGAAGGGCTCTACCGTAAGGACCTTGACAAAACCGCAGGAAAGTGCTTCTTGCGCTACGACGGCAGCGAGCTCCAGATCGTAGCACCCAAGCTCACGCTCGTGGGAGCAACCTCTCATGACTGGGATGAGCTCCTGGCTCGTGTCGACCGATTGGAGCGACACACCCACACCGACAGCCTCGGTGGTGGGACAAGCACTCCGAAATAAAAGGAGGGTAAATCATGGCAATGGGAAGCTGGGGACCATTTGTGTTTCAGGTCTCCGATAGAAAGATGCTGGCTCTCCAGGATATTTCCCGCTCGGCGGGTAGCAAGTGGGCAACGCATGACACCATCGAGGGGAAACCGAAAACCCAGTACCAGGCACCCACACTGCGTAAAGTAAGTGGCTCGGTTACGCTCAGGGCAGACTATGGTGTGAAGCCTCGGACGCAGCTGGAAGCTATGGCAAAGGCGGCAGAGGGGTCGACGGTATACCCGCTCATCATCGGCGGCAGACCTCTCTCGCAAAAACCTATGCGATTAACCGGTGTTTCTGAAACATGGAACACCGTATATAACGGCGGAGAGCTCTTCTCCGCTGAGGTCTCCTTGACCTTTGAAGAATATGTCTAAACGCGATTGGTGGTTAAATACCCTTGAATGATAAATACTGTTCAGCAAGATTTAAGACTGGTACAGAATTAGACAACGCTCTGGCTGCGGCTCTTGGCTGTGGTCAGGCAGCAAGTGAAGCGGCTGAGAGTGCAAAGCTCGCCGCAGAGAAGGCTTCTTTAGCACAAAACTATGCCAACGCAACCTATCAGGATGCCACAACGGCAACCCAAGCGGCCGCTGATGCAGGGGAAAGTGCAGCTGCCGCTAAAAGACACGAAGTCTCCGCATCTGGAAGCCGCGCTCGTGCGCAAGCCTCGGAAGCTACCGCCCAGGAGTACATGGCGAAAGCCGAGGGGTATGCGGAATCTGCATCGAAGGATGCGAAAACCGCCTCGGCTCAGGCGACATGGGCGGGGCAATATAGTATGCAAGCAGAAGAATCTGCTCGGTCTGCCGAAACACACGCCGAAGCGGCCGCTAAGAGTGCCGAGGAAGCTAAAAAAGCGGCTGCCTCTGGT
>JAZRID010000246.1:0-6069 GCA_045645125.1 Oscillospiraceae bacterium
TGCTGCCGTTGGTCGTGAACTTCAGTGAGGCACCGGGATCCAGTCTGTCGAATGTTGATTGGACATTGTCAGTGGAAACGATCGAAGTGGCAGGTGAGGCATCAAGTCTTAAGTCTATCGACAGTATTTCGTTGGGTGTTGTTGATTTGAGCAGTTTGCTTTCCGATTGCGAGATCAGGTTGCCTGTCACGCTGCCGAACGGCTGCGTCAATCTCAGCGGATCGGCAGAAGCGGTTCTGACTGTCGCATTCAAAAATGTGGAGACCAGAGCTTTTACAGTGACGAATATCAGTGCTGTCGGACTGAGTGAAAATCAGACCTTCAGCAAGGTGACAAACAGCGTCGATGTGGTAGTGCGCGGTCCTGCCCACCTGTTGGAACTGTTGACACCCGAGAATATCCGCATTGTTGTGGATTTGTCGCAATATCTCTTTAATGGCACTTACTCCGTCCCAGCCACTGTGCTGATTGACGGCTTCAGTCAAGTCGGTGTCGTTGGTTCATACTCTATCGCCTGTAAGATATCGTGATGTAAGATGAAACAGATTGGTACGGTAACAAAAATTCTCGATACCCAATTGGTAGAAGTGACCGTTGTACGGCGGAGTGCCTGCGCGCACGACTGCGAAAATTGTGCAGGGTGTGGCGCACAGACCGCGAATGTTACGGTGCGCGCGCAGTGTCCGTTCACGGTCGCACTAGGGGATATGGTGGAGCTGTATAGTGATAACCGTGTGTTAGGCTATGCGGCACTGGTATACCTCGTCCCCCTGGTGCTGTTCTTTGTCGGGTACTGTTGCCCGACGAATGTGACAGAAACCGTGCGCTACCTCTGTGCAGGGGGCGGATTTGCGCTTGGTATCGTATTGGCGGTCGTCTGCGACCGTCTGCTGCGCCGTTCTCGTGCGGTGTTGCATCAGATTCTACGAAAGATATAGTGTACTATGTTTGGATATGTCAGACCATCCATGGAGCGATTGTCCGAAGAGGAAAAAGGTCGTTTTTCCGCGATATACTGCGGTCTGTGTCGTACACTGGATACACGCTATGGACTGCGCGCCCGCTTTATTCTGAATTACGACTTTACCTTCTTGGCTCTCCTGCTGTCCGACCCCACAGCACCGCAGTGTTTGCACGGTGGTTGTATCGCCCATCCGTTTCGGGGACGCGACTTTTACGAGCCGAACGAAGCGTTGGAGCTGGCGGCCGACTGTAGTGTGATTCTTGCGTGGTGGCAACTGCGCGATGGCGTACATGACCACGGTTTTCTCGGCGGTGTGAAGTACCGCAGTGGTGCGGCCGCGTTGGCATCCGCCTATCAGAAAGCACGGCAGTACCGCCCAGCCTTTGACCGTTCGACACGCGAGTTGTTGGACAGGCTTCACGCCTTGGAAGCGTCCCGTTGCGCCTTCATGGACGAGGCGGCGGACACCTTTGCCCAGCTGTTGCAGGGCATCAGTGGGGAAGTCACCGACCCCATCAAGGCGCGCGTTCTCTCCCAAATGCTCTACCATCTGGGACGCTGGATTTATCTGGTGGACGCGGCTGACGATTTGGCTGACGATGTGCGGACGGGCAGTTATAATCCATTGATACACCGCTTCGCGTTGACAGATGGTACTTTGCCACAGGAGGCGAAGCGAGAACTTGTCCTATCGCTCGACCACTCCATTCGGCTCATGGCAACCGCCTTTGAACTGTGGGATTTTGGCGATTGGACTGGCATTATCCGCAGTGTTGTTTATGAAGGGCTTTTCTGTGTGGGAAAAGCCGTGTTAGAGGGAACATTCCACGCCGTGCGTAGGAACAAGCACGGCAGAGACGAGGAACCGTTATGACAGACCCACATCAGATACTTGGTGTATCGCCTACCGCGTCCGACGACGAGATAAAAAAAGCGTATCGTGAATTGGCGCGTAAGTATCACCCAGATAATTACCACGATAATCCTCTTGCCGATTTGGCGCAGGAGAAGATGAAAGAAATCAATGCCGCCTACGCGGAAATTCAGCGTCGTCGCGGTGGGACAGGGAGTGGCAACACGACCACCTCCCAGAGCCATAGCTACAACTACGGACAGCAGAGTAGTGGCAACGCACTCTTTTATCAGGTGCGGTTGGCCATCAACCGCAACGACCTCCATACCGCAGAACAACTGCTTGCACAGATTGCGAACCACGATGCGGAGTGGAATTATCTCAAAGGGACTATCTGCTATCGCCGTGGTTGGATTGACGAAGCGAGGCGGTATTATCAGAATGCCTATCAGATGGAGCCGAGCAATGCGGAGTACCGCAGGGCACTCGACCATATCGAAACGGGCAATGTCGGGTATCGACCAGAGGGGTACGATGTGTACTCCACAGGTTGTGGCGATAATATCTGTTCTAAGGTGCTGTGTACCTATCTGCTGTGTAATGCCTGTAGTTTCGGCGGTATGCGCTTTATCTGTTGTTGATAGAATAGTGAGGGATTGAATTGGTTAAAAGTATGACTGGCTATGGCCGTGCCAGAGAAACAAGAAACGGCCGCGATATTACCGTGGAGGTGCGTAGCGTCAACAACCGCTACCTCGACTGTACGGTAAAAATGCCCCGTGCCTATATCTTCGCGGAGGATGCCATCAAGACGGCGGTGCAAAAGGCGGCCAGTCGCGGTAAGGTCGATGTGTTTATCAGCGTGGACTCCCTCGGCGCGGAGGAAACGCTGGTCAAAGTCAATGAACCGTTGGCGCGTCAGTATATTGACGCGATGCGGCAGTTGATTGAGATGGGCAAGGGGTATATTGATGACGATTACCGTGTAACGGATTTGGCAAAGCTCCCCGATGTTTTGACCGTGACCAAAGCGGAGGAGGACTTAGATACCATCAGTGCAGATATTGCCGCCGTTTTGCAGGAGGCTTTGCAGAACTATGTTGCCATGCGTGAAACCGAGGGACGCAAGTTGGCGGAGGATATCCTCTCTCGCTTGGATACGATTGAAACCATCACCGCAAAGGTAGAGGCGCGTTCTCCCCAGACGGTGGCAGAGTACCGTGAAAAGCTGACCGCTCGTATGCAGGAAGTTCTGCACAGTACCACCATCGAGGAGAGCAGAATCCTCACCGAAGCGGCCATTTTTGCGGACAAGGTAGCGGTGGACGAGGAAACCGTGCGGTTGCGTAGTCACCTCAGCCAGCTCCGCGAAATGCTGAACAGTGATATCCCTGTGGGACGCAAACTGGATTTCTTGATTCAAGAGGTCAACCGCGAGTCCAATACAATTGGTTCTAAATGTACGGATTTGGAAATCTCTCGTTATGTCGTAGACCTCAAAGCAGAGATTGAAAAGATTCGGGAACAGGTGCAGAATATCGAGTAAGGAGGCGGCGATGGAACTTGTGAATATCGGCTACGGCAATATGATTAGTGCACAGCGTTTAATCGCCGTAGTCAGTCCCGATTCCGCCCCAGTAAAACGCATGGTGTCCGAGGCGCGTGAGCGCAGTATGCTGATTGACGCAACTTTCGGACGAAAAACAGCGGCCGTTTTGGTCATGGACAGTGACCATGTGGTTCTCTCTGGCCTGCCGATGGAGAAATTGGCACCGCGATTTGGTGTTGACCCGACTGTCTTGGAGGAAGAAACATGAGAAAAGGAAAGACATTTATCATCTGTGGTCCCTCTGGTGTAGGAAAGGGGACCGTGGTAGCGCGTCTGATGGCGAGTGACCCGACACTGTATTTTTCTGTTTCGGCAACCACACGCGCCCCTCGCCCTGGAGAAGTGGATGGCAAACACTATCACTTCCTCACGCAGGAACAGTTCGCGCAGTGGGTGGCAGAGGACCAGTTCCTTGAACACGCGGAATTTGTGGGAAACCGCTACGGTACTCCCCGACGGTTCATCGACAAAGCGATGGAGCAGGGGCGCGATGTGATTTTGGATATTGAGATTCAGGGCGCAGAACAGGTACATCAAAAACGGCCCGATGCGGTGCGTATTTTTATCGCGCCGCCCAGCTGGGACGAATTGGAACGCAGGTTGATTGGACGCGGTACAGAGGATATGGATAGAGTGCGTTCGCGTCTACAGCGTGGCAAGGAGGAGTTTCTCGTTGCCAAAGATTTTGATTATTTTGTCATCAACGATACCGTTGACAGGGCTGTGGAGGAGATTAGCGCGATTATGTGCGCGGAACATTGCAGACCTGACGAGCGTATTGCTATGATAAATCGCTAATACAACATTTTTGAAAATTTTTGAAAAAGGAATGATACGATTATGATGCTGTATCCCGCTATGAATAAGTTGACCGCACAGATTCCCAACCGCTACCTGCTGGTCAATGTGGTTGCCCGTCGTGCCCGTCAGATTGCACAGGAGGCAGAAATCGCCAAGCAGAGAATGAATGTCAAGTCCGTGACGCTTGCCATTCAGGAGGTCGCTGACGGCAAGCTGTCGATGGCTGACGCACAGGTTGAAGTCGCAAATGTAGAAGGCTGATAACGATTGGGGTTGTCGGTTCGGGCTGTTCCGAATTGGCAACCCCGAATGTCCGTTATGCAACGGAAAGAGGAGTGAGGGAACATGGAGCAAATCACCGTTGCGCGTGTTGCCGTTGCGGCGGCAACCTATAGCATTGATAAACCATATGATTATATTGTCCCAGAATCACTGCAACAGCGCGCGCGGATTGGTGTGCGCGTAACTGTTCCCTTCGGGCGTGGGAATCGCCCCAGTGAGGGCGTGATTCTCGGACTGGACCACGAGAAACGGCACGAGAAATTGAAACCGATTCTCTCCGTGCCAGATGATGAGAGTGTGCTCGGCCCTGCACAAATTAAATTGGCCCTGTGGCTTCGGGAACGGTACTTCTGTACCCTCTACGATGCAGTGAAAGCACTCCTGCCGACAGGCTTGCTGTACCGTATTCGTGAGATATACCATCTCGCAGTGGAGCGAGAAACAGCACTGGACGCTGGGGTGGGGGAGCGCGAAAGTCGCATACTGGAAACCGTGGTTGCCCATGGTGGCTGTGCCGAGTTGGATACCATCAAACTGGCGTGTGGCGAGGAAATTCATGCGGTTTTGCAGGAGCTGTGTCGCCGTGGCATCCTCTCCAAAGAAACTAGTGCGAAACAGCGTATACCTGATAAAAAAGTAAAGCGTGTAGCCTTGGCTATCAGCCCCGAGGAGGCCATCGCCCTTGTCACACCGAAAAAGTCCTCCTCGCCTCTCCGCTATGAGGTTGTGCGCCTGTTGAGTACGGTGGGTAGTGCGTTGAGTACGGATATTATCTACTTTACAGGGGCTTCCATGCGAACCCTGCGCGGTATGGAAAAGAGTGGATTGGTCACGATAACGGAGGAAGAAACACTGCGCGTCCCCGAAATTCGCGAGAAAGATGGGGCGGCAATCGTACTCTCCGACGAACAGCGTGCGGTATATGAGGATATCGTCAAGAATCTGGACGCACCGCAACCGACCTGTACCCTGCTCTACGGTGTAACTGGCAGTGGAAAAACGGCGGTGTATATCGAACTCCTCAAGGAAACCGTGCGCCGTGGCAAGCGTGGCATGATTCTCGTCCCAGAGATTGCGCTGACACCGCAGATGATGGCGAAGTTTTCGGCACACTTTGGCAATAAAGTGGTCATGTTGCACAGTGGGTTGCACCTCACGGAGCGATATGACCAGTGGAAACGGGTGCGCCGTGGCGAGGTGGATGTCGTTCTGGGAACACGCAGTGCGGTTTTTGCGCCCTTGGACGATATCGGTATGATTATCGTGGACGAGGAGCAGGAGGACAGCTACCAGTCCGACCACGCGCTCCGCTACCATGCTCGTGATGTGGCGAAATTTTTGTGTACGCACCACAATGCGGTGCTGGTGCTTGGCAGTGCAACCCCCTCGGTCGAGAGTACTTGGCAGGCACAGCGTGGTAGTTACCAGAAAGCCATCCTGCGGAATCGCTATAACCGACAACCGTTGCCCCGTGTACTACTGGCTGATATGCGCGACGAAGTTCATGCTGGCAACAGCGGTACCATAAGTAGTCTGTTGCGCCGAGAGTTAGAGGAAAAT
>JAZRID010000247.1:0-2517 GCA_045645125.1 Oscillospiraceae bacterium
GTCCTCATGTCCTTCACCAGCGAGCCCGCTTTCCCCAAGGAGCTGGACCGCGTGCTGGGCATCACTACCGGCATCCTGCGCTCCATGATCGTCTGCAAGGGCGAATAAGGAGGAGAAGCTAAATGCTTAACCGCATTATTATTATGGGTCGTCTTGTGCGTGACCCCGAACTGCGTACCACGCAGTCTGGCACGAGCGTGACTTCCTTTACCCTCGCCGTTGACCGCGATTTCAAGAATCGTGAATCCGGCGAAAAAAGCACTGATTTCATTGATGTTGTCGCATGGAGACAGACCGCAGAGTTTGTCTGCAAGTACTTTGCAAAGGGCCGTATGGCCGTTGCCGAGGGTCGTCTTCAGATTCGCGAGTGGAAGGATAAGGACGGCAATAACCGCCGTACCGCTGAAGTCGTGGCTGAAAATGTCTACTTCGCAGATTCCAAGCGCGATGGCGCAGGAGATGCCAGCTATGGCGCACCTGCCTACGGTGTTCCTGCTTATGGCAGTAACGCTGGGTATGGCGCAAATGCGGCTCCTGCTTACGGCGCACCCTCTGCCTATGGTAGTGGCTACGGCGCAGGCGAAAGCTCTGGCTTCGCTGAAATTGCCGATGATGACGGCGATTTGCCATTCTGATTTCAGTCGCTTACTATTTTTTGCGGCCTTGATGCCGATTATTTGATAAGGAGGAACCTACCATGGCTATGGAACGCGAGAATAGACCCGCTCGTCCCGCCGCTCCCCGCAAGCGCAAGAAGGTTTGCCAGTTCTGCGTGGATAAGTGCGAGTCTATCGATTATAAGGATAGCGCAAAGCTGCGTCGCTTCATTTCCGAGCGTAGCAAGATTTTGCCCCGCCGTACTACCGGTACCTGCGCAATGCACCAGCGTCAGCTGACTGAGGCCATCAAGCGCGCTCGTCAGATTGCTCTGCTGCCCTATGTGACCGAGTAATAGGTAATACAAAACGCCGCCCAATTGGGTGGCGTTTTTTCTTGTCTTGTAACGCAGATGTTATTATCTCATTCAGATATCGCCAGAAAACTCTGGGATAGTACCGTGTTCCTGTTCATACTGGTTCAGATACTGCTGAATGATATATTCTATGAGATTATTCAAAGAACGCTGTTCTTGACAAGAGAGCGCGCGCAGTTTTCGATAAGCTCCCTCGTTGATACGCAGTCCTGTCTGAATTTTGTTGGTAGCCATTTGTTATCACTCCTTTCTTATTCCTTCCGTCAAAATCTTCGATTTTGCATCTCCCCTTGCTGTATGACAAGGGGAGGATTTTGGTTTATATAGGGAGTTTGGTGCGTTTGCGGAGATATTCCACACCCCAGAGAATGAGGGCGTAGACGGCGAAGTAAATCGGTGCAATCACCCAAACAGTAAAAATGGTATTGGGTAGGGCAGGGGCGCACATATAAAACGGGTTGGCATAGTCGCAGACAAAAATTAAAAAAGTACCCAAGAGCAAGTCGAAAATGACACCGCCGACCATACAGTACCATTTTTTGTAGGTAATCGTGAAGTAGCAGAATAGAAATAACAAAATGACGATGACAGCGGACATGGTGTGGTGGAGCAGTCCCAAAAAAGTCGAGGGGTGCATAAATGATGGATAGTCAGCAAGAAAATCGGGGTAGAAAGTTGCTACCAGACCACCAGCGAGCGCAGGCAACCAGACAAAATGCAGAATGGGATTATCTCGCTTTCCAAAGAGCAGGGAGAGGGAGAGAAAATAGCTGGAGGCACTGCAAAAACTGTCGGGGATGAGTTTGAGCCAGTCTGTTGTTTCTTCCACAAAAACTAATACAAGTCGATTGCAGAAAATCGTCAGAAAGAGAAGCAAACCGGCAATTTTCATAATGCGATTTTGCGCCACTTCGGTTTTGGCATATTTCGCGGAGCCGATACAGACGGCGAGGGACAGAAACAGGCAGACTACAAGATAGGTGATATGCTCTTTTCCATATAATACGGGATACATAGGATAACCTCGATTCGTTGTTGTTCCGACAAGTTCGGACAATATCCCCCAGTATATACCATGCCTCGCAATTAGGCAACAAAATCCGCACATAATTCATGGCTTGTGTTTTTTTCAATCATACGCTATAATAGCTCCCAAAGAATAAAAATAAAGGAGAAACAAAAGTATGCCTGCATCTACTGTGTATTTTACCAACCTGCGCGCGAAGTCCGGTGACAACCTCCTGCAAAAGCTGGAGCGTCTGATTGACAAGGCTGGAATGGGGACTATCGACTTCGAGGGGAAGTATGTCGCCATCAAAATCCACTTCGGTGAACCCGGCAACCTCGCCTACCTGCGCCCCAACTATGCTAAGGTCGTCGTTGACTATGTCAAGGCGCGTGGCGGTAAGCCCTACCTGACCGACTGCAATACCCTGTATGTCGGTGGTCGTAAAAATGCGCTCGACCACCTCGACAGTGCGTATACCAACGGATATAACCCCTTTACCGTTGGTTGCCATGTCCTGATTGCCGATGGTCTGAAA